>NZ_JBSFGJ010000276.1:0-12734 GCF_053596515.1 Nonomuraea sp. NPDC001684 | reverse complement strand
GTGCTGATGAGCGGGTCGCCCGGCCTGGGCAAGACCACCCTGGCCATGATCATCGCGGCCGAGCTCAACATGCCGCTCCGCATCACCTCCGGCCCCGCCCTGGAGCGGGCCGGCGACCTCGCCGCCATCCTGTCCACGCTGACGGAGGGCGAGGTGCTGTTCATCGACGAGATCCACCGCATGGCCAGGCCCGCCGAGGAGATGCTCTACCTGGCCATGGAGGACTTCCGGGTCGACATCGTCGTGGGCAAGGGGCCGGGCGCGACCGCGATCCCGCTCGACATCGCGCCGTTCACGCTGGTCGGCGCCACCACGCGGGCCGGCCTGCTGCCGGCGCCGCTGCGCGACCGGTTCGGGTTCACCGCCCACATGGACTTCTACGAGGTCGGCGAGCTGGAGCAGGTGCTCCACCGGTCGGCGCGGCTGCTCGGCGTCGTCCTGCCCGAGGAGGGCGCCCACGAGATCGCCCGGCGGTCGCGCGGCACGCCCCGCATCGCCAACCGGCTGCTGCGCCGCGTCCGCGACTTCGCCGACGTGCGCGCCGACGGAGTGATCGATCGAGACATTGCCTCGGCCGCGCTCAATCTTTACGAAGTCGACGCCGAAGGGCTCGACCGGCTCGACCGGGCGGTGCTCGGGGTGCTGCTGCGCAAGTTCGGCGGCGGTCCCGTCGGTCTCTCCACGCTCGCCGTGGCCGTGGGGGAGGAGCCCGAGACCGTCGAAGTGGTGGCCGAGCCGTTCCTCGTGCGGCAGGGGCTGCTGGCCAGGACCCCGCGCGGCCGGGTCGCGACCGCTTCCGCCTGGACACACCTGGGTATGACACCACCGCCGGACGCTTTCGGGGCCGCCGTTTCACCGTGATCACGAAACGGTTGCAACCATTTCAAATCGGGAACTTCCCCGCGCGCCGAATCGCTGCCTCGTTGCCGCGTTTCATAACAACCGCCTACACTCCGTGCCTTGGCTGGCTGTGTAGGCTGACGGGCTGAGCGGCGCGGCCCGAGAGCTACGCAACGGAATTTCCGGCGCGAGGCCGGTGTCAAATTCTTGAACGACTATGGAAGGTCGCCCCTATGGACATGGGACAACTCGGAAGCATCCTGCCGCTGATCCTTCTGGTGGTGGTGTTCTACTTCCTGCTGATCCGTCCGCAGCGCAAGCGCCAGCAGGAAGCGCAGCAGATGCAGAACTCCTTGACCCCGGGCGCCCGCGTCATGACCACGACCGGCCTGTTCGCCACGGTCGTCGCGGTGGACAACGAGGACGTCGTGCTGGAGGTCGCGCCCGGCATCGAGACGCGCTGGGTCAAGGCGGCCATCGGCCGGGTGGTCCAGCCCGGTGACGCTCCGGTGGTGGCCGACGAGCCGGTCGTGACCGACGTGGCCGACGGTGACGCCAAGGAGTCCGACACGACCGTCGAGCCCAACGGCGATCAGGGCTCCAGCAGCAAGCAGTCCTGACTAAGCTCTGCGACAAACCCCTATCTGAGAGAATCGACGACCAGTGGCCCGACCGACCAGCCGCCACAGCCGACCAGGGCGCACGCTCTTGGTGCTGCTGGCGCTCATCCTCGCCCTGGGCGGGACGATGTTCCTGCAGAAGGCGTTCACGCCGAAGCTGGGACTCGACCTCGCCGGCGGAACGACGGTGACGTTGTCACCCGTGACCCAGTCCGGTCAGTCTCCGCCTGAAGAGATCCTCGACCGCGCGGTCAACATCATCCGCGACCGGGTCAACGGCACCGGCATCTCCGACGCGGAGGTCGCCAAGTCCGGCGACAACATCATCATCTCCATCCCGGGCGTCGGACAGAGCGAGGCCATCAAGCTGGTCGCCACCACGGCGGAGCTGCGCTTCCGCCAGGTGCTCGCCATGGAGGCCACGCAGGTCCCGCAGAACCTGACCACCGAGGCGCCCACGCCGGGCGCCTCGCCGTCTGCCAAGCCGTCCTCGACCGCCAGGCCGTCGGGCAAGCCGTCCGGCACGCAGTCGGCGACCACGCCGAGCGCGTCCCCGACGGGCAAGGCGCTGTCGTCCGCGCTGACCGCGCCGACGCCGGGCGCCACGCCCGAGGCCACGCAGACCGGCCGCGGCCAGACGGCCCAGAACCAGACGGGTCAGAAGCAGAACACCAAGGGCAAGAACGCCACGCCGACGCCGTCGCCGAGCACACCGCCCACGCAGCCGAACCAGGACCCCAACGCCGGCATCAACACGCAGGGCATCGACCCCGCGGTGCTGCAGCAGTTCCACAAGCTCGACTGCTCCGACCCCAAGAACCGCGGCCAGGGCGTCCAGGACGACCCGAACAAGCAGTACGCGGCCTGCGAGACCGACGGCAGCTACAAGTACGTCCTCGACGTCGCCAAGGTCGTCGGCACCGACATCGACACCGCCTCGGCCGGCGTGCGCCAGGGCACCGTGGAGTGGATCGTCCAGCTCGACTTCAAGAGCAAGGGCGCGGGGGAGTGGAGCAAGCTCACCACCACCGCCTACAACGCCCAGGAGCCGCGCAACAAGGTGGCGGTCGTCCTCGACGGCGTGGTCATCACGGCCCCCAACATCATCAGCCCGATCCCCGGCGGCCGCGCCGAGATCACCGGCGGCTTCGACCAGGTCAGCGCCACCAACCTGGCCGACCAGCTCAAGTACGGCGCCCTCCCGCTGAAGTTCCAGCGCAGCTCGATCGACACCGTGTCCTCGACGCTCGGCGCCGACCAGCTCGAAGGCGGCCTGATCGCCGGCATCATCGGCCTCGGCCTGGTGGTCGTCTACTCGCTGCTGTACTACCGCGGCCTCGGCATCGTCGCGGTGCTGAGCCTCGTCGTGGCCTCGATCCTGACGTACACGGCGGTGGTCGTGCTCGGCCACAACGCCGGCTTCCGGCTCTCGCTGCCGCACATCATCGGCCTGGTGGTCTCGATCGGCATCACCGCCGACTCCTTCATCGTGTACTTCGAACGCATACGTGATGAGATGAAGGAAGGTCGGCGGACGCTTCGCGCGGCCGTCGAGGTGGCCTGGGTCCGTGCCCGGCGCACGATCCTGATCGCCGACGCCGTCATGTTCATCGCCGCCATCGTGCTGTACTTCCTGGCGGTGGGCGGTGTGGCCGGGTTCGCCTTCGCGATGGGCCTGACCACGCTGATCGACATCGTGGTGGTGTTCATGTTCACCAAGCCGTTCATCGCCCTGCTGGCGAGGCTGAAGTTCTTCGCCAAGGGCCACCCGCTGTCCGGCCTCGACGCAGAGCGCATGAGCACCGAGCCGGCCGCCACGACCACTCCGCAGGAGGCCTGAGATGGGACTGGGGCGTCGCCTCTACCGCGGCGAGATCGATGTCGACTTCGTCGGCAAGTGGAGGCTCTGGTACAGCCTGTCCGGCCTGCTGCTGGCCGTCTCCCTGGCCGGCATCCTGTTCAACGGGCTCAACCTGGGCGTCGAGTTCAAGGGCGGAACGGTCTTCACGTTCCCGGCCAGCAGCGGCACCGTCGAGGAGGTCCGCGAGGACTTCCGCACGCAGGGCGCCCACCAGGTGATCGTGCAGCGGGCCCGCGACAACTGGCGGGTCACCACCGAGACCCTGACGGAGTCGACGCTCAACCAGATGCAGACCACGATCGCCAAGGAGTACAAGGTCCCGGTCAAGGACGTCAGCGTCCAGTCGATCGGCGCCTCCTGGGGCGGTGAGGTCTCCCAGAAGGCCTGGATCGGCCTGGGCGTCTTCATGCTGGCGATCATCCTGTACCTGTCGATGGCGTTCGAGCCGAAGATGGCGTTGTCGGCGATCGTCGCGCTCATCCACGACCTCGTCATCACCGCCGGCGTCTACGCCTGGTCGGGCTTCGAGGTCACGCCGGCGACGCTGCTGGGCTTCCTGACCATCCTCGGCTACTCGCTCTACGACGCGGTCGTGGTGTTCGACATGATCAAGGAGGTCACGGCCAAGCTGGGCACGACCTCCAAGATGACGTACTCGATGGCGGCCAACAACGCGCTCAACCACACGCTGATCCGGTCGCTGAACACCTCGCTGGTCGCGATCCTGCCGGTGGCGGCCATCCTGTTCATCGGCACCACGCTGCTCGGCGCGGGCACGCTGAAGGACCTGTCGCTGGCCCTGTTCGTCGGCATGATCGTCGGCACCTACTCGTCTCTGTGCGTGGCCACGCCGATGCTGGTGACGCTCAAGGAGCGGGAGCCGAAGTACCAGGCCATCGCGCGCCGGCTCGCCTCCACCACCGGCAAGGGGGCGAAGGGTTCCAAAAGCGCAGCCGTAGCGAAGGGCTGAGCCCCGTCCGTGGCTCGTCACGGCGCCCCCGTCCGTCAGGGCGGGGGCGCCGTCGCGTTCAGGGGGGCCGTGCGGCGCCGGATGGGGTCGTGGGGCACCCCGGGCTGGGCTCGTTCCCGGCAGGCGTCTGAGGCCCGTCACAGGCCGTCCGGGACGTCGCGAGGTCCGAGGAGGGTCCGGAGTAGGCCATCATGGAGCGCGGCACCCACGAGGAAGGCGATGGAAGCACGATGAGCGAGCTCAGCCAGTTGATCCTGGACCGGATCAGGGACGTCCCCGACTATCCCAAGCCCGGCGTGCTGTTCAAGGACATCACCCCGCTGCTCGGCGACCCCGTCGCGATGGCGGCCGTGGTGGAGGAGCTGGCCAGCCTCACCGAGGTGGACAAGATCGTCGGCATCGAGGCCAGGGGCTTCATCCTGGCGGCGCCGGTGGCCTACCGGGCGGCGGCCGGGTTCGTCCCGGTGCGTAAGAAGGGCAAGCTGCCGGCCGCGACGCTGGAGGAGTCCTACGACCTGGAGTACGGCTCGGCCACCATCGAGGTGCACCGCGACGCCTTCGCGCCCGGCGACCGGGTGCTCATCGTCGACGACGTGCTGGCGACCGGCGGCACGGCCAAGGCCACCATCGAGCTCGTCGAGCGGGCTGGCGCGCACGTGGTCGGCATCGCGGTGCTGATGGAGCTGGCCTTTCTCAAGGGGCGCGAGCGTCTGCCGGCCGTCGACCTGCACTCCCTGGTGATCGTCTGAGACGGCCCGAGCGAGTCCGGGTTCCCAGCCTGGATACACTGGGGGGATCTGGACTCGAACGTGAGGAGTCTGAGTGCCCCGTGATGTGGTCGCGCCCGACGTAACCGACGCAGGTAATGCCGACGCGCCCGGCGTTCCTGCGGTGCGTCGACGGCGGTTTGGGGGTGGGGCCATGAATCCGGTGCTGGAGCCGCTGTTCCGCACGGTCCGGGCCACCCATCCCAAGGCCGATCTGCGCCTGATCGAACGCGCCTACGACATGGCCGCCTACCACCACCGCGACCAGAAGCGGAAGTCGGGCGACCCGTACATCACCCACCCGCTCGCCGTGGCGACGATCCTGGCCGAGCTGGGCACCGACGACGAGACGTTGTGCGCCGCGCTGCTGCACGACACCGTCGAGGACACCGCCTACAGCCTCGACGAGCTGCGCGCCGACTTCGGCGACACGATCGGCTCGCTGGTCGACGGCGTCACCAAGCTCGACAAGGTCAAGTTCGGCGACGCGGCGCAGGCCGAGACCGTGCGCAAGATGGTCGTGGCGATGTCGCGCGACATCCGCGTGCTGATCATCAAGCTCGCCGACCGGCTCCACAACATGCGCACCATGCGCTACCTGCCCGAGCACAAGCGCCACCAGAAGTCCCGCGAGACGCTGGAGATCTTCGCGCCGCTGGCCCACCGGCTCGGCATGAACACGATCAAGTGGGAGCTGGAGGACCTCGCGTTCGCCATGCTCTACCCCAAGCGCTACGACGAGATCGCGCGCATGGTGTCCGAGCGCGCGCCGCGGCGCGACCTGTTCCTGCAGGAGGTCATCGAGAAGGTCTCCGGCGACCTGCGCGAGGCCAAGATCCGCGCGGTGGTCAAGGGCCGGCCCAAGCACTACTACTCCGTCTACCAGAAGATGATCGCCCGCGACGTCGCCTTCGACGACATCTACGACCTGGTGGGCATCCGGGTCCTGGTCGACAGCGTGCGCGACTGCTACGCGGCGCTGGGCACGATCCACGCGCGCTGGAACCCGGTCCCCGGCCGGTTCAAGGACTACATCGCGATGCCCAAGTTCAACATGTACCAGTCGCTGCACACCACGGTGATCGGTCCCGAGGGCAAGCCGGTCGAGCTGCAGATCCGCACCCACGCGATGCACCACAGGGCCGAGTACGGCGTGGCCGCCCACTGGAAGTACAAGGAGGAGGTCGGCGCGCCGGGGCCCACCGGCAAGGTCAAGCCGGGCAGCGACATGGCCTGGCTGCGCCAGCTCCTCGACTGGCAGAAGGAGACCTCCGACCCGGGCGAGTTCCTGGAGTCGCTGCGCTTCGACCTGTCGGTCTCCGAGGTCTACGTGTTCACCCCGAAGGGCCAGGTCATCGCCCTGCCCGAGGGCGGCACGCCGGTCGACTTCGCCTACGCCGTCCACACCGAGGTCGGCCATCGCTGCATCGGCGCGCGCGTCAACGGGCGGCTGGTGCCGCTGGAGTCGCGGCTCGGCAACGGCGACACGGTCGAGATCTTCACCTCCAAGTCGCCCGACGCCGGGCCGTCGCGCGACTGGCTGAAGTTCGTCAAGTCCGGCCGGGCCCGCAACAAGATCCGGCAGTGGTTCTCCAAGGAGCGCCGCGAGACCGCGATCGAGGCGGGCAAGGAGGCCATCGGCCGCGCCATGCGCAAGCAGGGCCTGCCGCTGCAGCGCCTGATGTCCGGTGAGGCGCTGCTGGCGCTCGCCCGCGACCTGCGCTATCCCGACGTCTCGGCGCTCTACGCGGCCGTGGGGGAGGGGCACATCGCCGCGCAGGCGGTCGTGCAGAAGCTCGTGGCCTCGATCGGCGGCGTGGAGAGCGCCGAGGAGGACATCGCCGAGACGTCCCTGCCGACCCGGCTGCGCGGCCGTCCGCGCGGCGGCGGCGCGGGCGTGGTCGTGGCGGGCGATGCCGACGTGTGGGTGCGCCTGTCCAAGTGCTGCACGCCGGTGCCCGGCGACGAGATCGTCGGCTTCGTCACCCGCGGCCACGGCGTGTCCGTGCACCGCGCCGACTGCACCAACGTCCAGCAGCTCAGGGAGCAGCCCGACCGGCTGGTCGAGGTGAGCTGGTCGCCCGGCGACGACAGCGTGTTCCTGGTGGCCATCCAGGTCGAGGCCCTCGACCGGCCGCGCCTGCTGTCCGACGTCACGCGCACCCTGTCCGACCAGCACGTCAACATCCTCAGCGCGTCCGTGACGACCTCGCGCGACCGGGTGGCGATCAGCAAGTTCACCTTCGAGATGGGCGACCCGAAACACCTGGGCCACGTGCTCAAGGCCGTGCGCAGCATCCAGGGCGTCTTCGACGTCTACCGGGTGAGCGGCGCCGGCAGCTGAGCGGCCGGCCGCGGATCAGCCCTTCAGGTCCGGCAGGTTGACCACGATGGCCTCCTGCGTGCTGCGCGCGATCACCACGACGGCCTCCCGCTCGGGGTCGGGGTTCTCCTCGCGGTGCGGGGTGTAGGGCGGCACGTAGACGTAGTCGCCGGGGGCCGCCTCGATGCGCCGCTCGCGGCCGTCCTGGAGGAAGACGAAGCGCGGCGAGCCGCTGGCGACGTAGATGGCGGTCTCCGAGGCGCCGTGGTGGTGGTCGGAGGAGCGGGTGGCGGGCGCGACGTGCGTCTGGCCCATCCACAGGGCCGAGGAGCCGGCCGTGGCCCCGCTGACGGCGGCCAGCCTGCGCATCCCGGCGCTCTGCGCCGTGTCGCCCGACAGCGCGTCCGAGGCGATGTGACGCAGCGGGAGGTGGAAGGGGTCGCCCTCGGCCCGGTAGCCCTCCCACAGGCGCCCTCCGGCCCGTTCCAGGACGCCTGAGGCCACCGAGGTCAGCAGCTCCGGGTCGGAATGGGCCGCCAGCAGCTCGTCGGCCAGCGCCGGGTCGTGCCCGCGCAGCTCGCGCAGCAGCCACTTGCCGTTGCCCCGCCACCTGCCGCCCACGTCGAGGGCCAGCCTGGCGGTCTCCTGGACCACCTGCCAGCGGATGAACAGCTGCTCGCCCGGGTCGGTCGCGCCGGCCAGGTCGTCGAGCAGGTCGGACAGGGCGTACCGGGCCTGGTCGGCGCGGGCGGCGGCCAGGCCGCCCGGACCGGCGGCCAGCCGGTCGCCGAGCGCCGCCTGGAGGTCGCTGGCCCGGCCGCCGGTGCGGTCGACCAGCACCGCGCCGTCGGCGCACATGCGGGCCACGCCCGGCTTGCGCTCGGCCAGGTCGCGGTCGACGTAGGCGTCGAGGCTGGTCTCGCTGTGGACGTACAGCTCGACGGGCCAGCCGTGCCAGCGCAGGGACTCGCGGTAGGGCACGGCCAGCCCGTCGAGCACCACCACGACGTCGAGGTCGGAGGTGCTGGTGCGGCGCTCGGTGAGCACGCTGCCGCCGACGAAGGCGTACAGGGCGCCGGGGAACAGCTCGTCGACGAGGGCGCGCGCGACGCTGACGGGGTCCATGCCGTCAGCGTAGGACCCCGGCCGCCTTCCGAAGATCGGTTCAGCTGAACTCGGTCAGCGTGCGCTCGGCCTCCTCCAGCCACGAACGGCGGGCGACCAGCGCCTCCTCGGCCTCCTTGACGTCCTTGGCCCGGCCGGCGGCCTGCGCCTTGGACAGCCGCTTCTCCAGCTGCTCGATGGAGGCGCGCAGCTGGTCGACCGTGCTCTGGGCGCGGGCCCTTGCCTCGGGGTTGGACCGCTTCCACTCGGCGTCCTCGGCCTTGCGCACGGCCTCGTCGACCTTGCGCAGCCCGCCTTCGAGCCGGTCGCGCTGCTCGCGCGGCACCGGTCCGGCGGCCTCCCAGCGCTCCAGGACGTGCCGCAGCGCCGCCCTGGCCGTGCGCGCGTCGGTGACCGGGAGGATCTTCTCGGCCTCGGCCAGCAGCTCCTCCTTGACCTCGGCGTTGGCCGCCAGCGAGGCGTCGCGCTCGGCGAAGACCGCCGAACGGGCCTGGAAGAACTGGTCCTGGGCGGCCTTGAAGCGGCCCCACAGCTCGTCCTCGGCCTCGCGCGAGGCGCGCCCGGCGGTCTTCCACTGCTGCATCAGCTCGCGGTAGATCGCCGCGGTCGTGCCCCAGTCGGTGGAGCCGGCCAGGGCCTCGGCCTCGGCGACGATGCGCTCCTTGGCCGAGCGGACGCCCTCACGCTGCTCGTCCAGGCCCGCGAAGTACTGCTTGCGGCGCTTGGCGAAGGCGGTGCGGGCGGCCGACAGCCGCTTCCACAGCGCGGCCTCGGTGACCCGGTCGATCCGGTCGGCGGCCTTCCACTCCTCCACGAGCTGGCGCAGCCGTTCGCCGCCCGACTTCCAGTGGGTGGTCTCGTCGGCGATGCGCTCGGCCTCGGCGACGATGCGCTCCTTGACCGCCCTGGCCTCGGCGCGCGCCTGGTCGCGGGCGGCCTTGACCTCCTCGCGGCGATGGCCGACCAGCTCGGTCAGCCCGTCGAGGCGGGCCGTCAGCGCCGCCAGGTCGCCCACGGCGTGGGCGTCGGCGACGGCCTCGCGCAGCTTGGCGATGCTCGCCTCGGCCTGCGCGGGCGCCAGGTCGGTGCCCTTGACCCGCTGTTCGAGGAGCTGTACCTGGCCGGACAGCTCGTCGTACTTGCGATGGAAGTAGGCCAGTGCCTCTTCGGGTTCACCGGCCTGCCAGGAGCCGACGGCCCGCTCTCCCTCAGCCGTACGCACGTAGACGGTGCCGTCGTCGTCTACCCGGCCCCACGGGTCGGTGCTCACCGTGTCCTCCCGCACTATCCATCAGACCCTTCGGGACTACTTCGTCCCTAGTTTGTATTACGTCAGCTCTTGCCGGCGATTGTCACGTCTTTGATTTCGAGGGTTTGCTTCGGTGCTCCGGTCCCATCTCCCATGTCAGCGATGACGCCCGCTTTGTTCACCTTGTCCAGGATGTCGAGCCCCTTGGTGATCGTACCCACCGGCGTGTAATCCGGGGTGAGTCCGAGATCGCCGTAAACGAGGAAGAACTGGCTCCCCGTGCTGCCCGGCGCCGAGGTCTTCGCCATCGCCACCGTGCCGCGCTTGTACGTGGCCCCCTGGAGGTTCTCCTCGGCCATCACGTAGCCGGGGCCGCCCGCGCCGTCCTGGCTCTTGCCGTCGGCCTTGGCCGTCGGGTCGCCGCACTGCAGCATGGGGAACTTGTCGCTGCCGAGCCGGTGGCACTTGCTGCCGTCGTAGAACTTCTTGCTCGCCAGGAAGGCCAGCGAGTTGGTCGTGCACGGCGCCTTGGCGTTGTCGAGCTCGACCACGATGTCGCCCAGGTTCGTGGCGAGCGTCATCGTCTTCTTGGCCGGCTCGGTCTTGACCTTGGCCGGCGGCATGCCGACGTCCTTGACCTGGCCGCCGGCGGCCTCCTTGACGTAGTCGCAGGTGCCGGTCGCCGCGTTGTACGGCTTCGGCCCCGTGCTGGCCGCGGCCGACGCGGTGTCCTGCGGGGCCGAGGCCGAGGGCGAGGCGGACGCCTCGGTCGTCGAGTCGCCGCCGCCGAGCAGCGCGACCGCGGCCACGATGCCGCCCACCACGACCACCACGCCGACCGTGGAGCCGATGATCGCGGTGCGCTTGGCCTTCTGCTCGCGCTCGATGCGGCGCTGCATCTGCCGCTCGTAGTGCTCACGTGCCAGCTGCTTCTGCCGGTCCTTGCCCGTGGCCACCGCTTTGCCTCCCATAGTCAATCAACTGAGGTGGGCGAATCGTATCGGCCAATGGGTAATGATTCGCAGCCCGGCGACCCGCACCGGTACCCTTCGGTTACATTCCCATTGGCTTTTCGACGAGATCACCTGAGGCAGATGCTCATCGCAGGCTTCCCCGCAGGGGCCCTCCAGACCAATTGTTACGTCGTCGCGCCCGCGGCCGGCGAGGAGTGCGTGATCGTCGATCCGGGCCAGGACGCGGCCGAAGGCGTCGACGAGCTGCTGCGCGAGCACCGGCTCAAGCCGGTCGCGGTGCTGCTCACGCACGGCCACCTCGACCACGTGTGGTCGGTCGCCCCCGTCTGCGGCGCGCGCGACGTCCCCGCGTGGATCCACCCCGACGACCGCCACCTGCTGAGCGACCCCTCGGCCGGCTGGGGCGGCGGCGTCTCGCTGTTCGGCGACATCAGGCTGAGCGAGCCCGACGACGTGCGCGAGCTGTCCGACGGCGCCGCGCTCAGCCTGGCGGGCCTCGATCTCGTGGTCGATCACACCCCGGGCCATACCAGGGGGTCGGTGAGCTTCCGGCTGCCCGGCGACGAGATCATGTTCTCGGGCGACCTGCTGTTCGCCGGCTCCATCGGCCGCACCGATCTTCCCGGCGGCGACTACGCGACCATCCTGAGCAGCCTGGCCACCAAGTGCCTGCCGCTGCCTGACGATACGGTCGTCCTGCCGGGCCACGGACCACAGACCACGATCGGCCGCGAGCGCGCCACCAACCCTTACCTGAAGGAAGCGGCGCCGCAGGCCGGTCCCACACGAGGGATCTAATGAGCTTCCAAGCACCCAAAGGCACCTTCGACTGGCTGCCGCCCAGCTCCGAGGCCATCCTGGCCGTGCGCGAGGCACTGGCCGCGCCGCTGCGGCAGGCGGGCTACGGCTACGTCGAGACCCCGGTCTTCGAGGACACCGAGCTGTTCAAGCGCGGCGTGGGCGAGTCCACCGACGTGGTGTCGAAGGAGATGTACACCTTCCCCGACAAGGCGGGCAGGTCGCTGACCCTGCGCCCCGAGGGCACCGCTTCGGTCGTGCGCGCCGTGCTCCAGCACAACCTGCACAACGGTCAGCTCCCGGTCAAGCTGTGGTACTCCGGCAGCCAGTTCCGCTACGAGCGCGCCCAGAAGGGCCGCTACCGCCACTTCTGGCAGGTCGGGGCCGAGGCCCTCGGCTCGGAGGACCCGGCGCTCGACGCCGAGCTGATCCTGCTCGGCGCGCGCGGCTTCGCCTCGCTCGGCCTGCGCCAGGTCAGGCTGCTGCTCAACTCGCTCGGCGACCGCAACTGCCGCCCCGCCTACCGGGCCGCGCTCCAGGACTTCCTGCGCGGGCTCGACCTCGACGAGGAGACCAGGGCCCGCATCGACATCAACCCGCTGCGGGTGCTCGACGACAAGCGGCCCGAGGTGCAGGCCCAGCTCACCGGCGCGCCGCTGGTCGTCGACCACCTGTGCGCGGCCTGCAAGGCCTACCACGAGGAGGTCCGCTCGCTGCTGACCGCCTCGGGCGTGGCCTTCGAGGACGACCCCCGGCTGGTGCGCGGGCTCGACTACTACACGCGCACCACGTTCGAGTTCGTGCACGGCGGGCTCGGCTCCCAGTCGGCCGTCGGCGGCGGCGGCCGTTACGACGGGCTCAGCGAGATGCTGGGCGGCCCGCCGCTGCCCAGTGTCGGCTGGGCGCTCGGCGTCGACCGCACGTACCTGGCCATGGAGTCCGAGGGTCTGCTCGGCGAGGCCGCGCCGGGCCGCGTCCAGGTGTACGGTGTCCCGCTGGGCGACGACGCGCGCCGCCGCATGTTCCTGCTCGTCTCCGAGCTGCGCGAGGCGGGCGTCAGCGCCGACATGGCCTTCGGCGGCAAGGGGCTCAAGGGAGCGATGAAGGGCGCCGACAGATCCGGCGCCCGCTTCGCGCTGATCCTGGGCGAGCGAGACCTCGCGGCCGAGGCCGTGCAACTGAAGGACCTGACCACCGCAGAACAGAC
>NZ_JBSFGJ010000275.1:0-12786 GCF_053596515.1 Nonomuraea sp. NPDC001684 | reverse complement strand
AGCCGCCCGACGATGAGCACCGGCAGCAGGACCGAGCAGAGCGGGAACGCCAGGTCGCCGGGCTGGCCGCAATGGCCGGGACGGCGATGGTGGGCGCGCGGCCCGGGGTGTTCACGGTGACCGGCCTCGCGGTGTTCGCCTCGGTGTTCTATCTCGGGCTGCTGGTGTGCGTGCCCCGGCCGCGGGCGACCTGGGCGCGGTGGTTACGGGCCGCGCTGATCCTGGCCGTCGAGGTGGCGGTGGTCTGGCGGGTCGCGGACGCGACGCTGACCCCGCCGCCGGCGCCGGCCGGGGCCCCGTCGCCGGTGGCCGGGCAGCGCGAGTGGCGGCTGCCGACGGGGTCGCGGCTGGCGTACGTACGGGTCGCGCCGAAGCGGGTCATCCGCCCGGAGCCGGTGGTCTTCCTGTCCGGCGCGGCCGGCCTGGCGGACCTGGCCGCCGATCCGGCGTTCTACCGGCGGCTGGCCGCCGACGGGCACGAGGTGTACGTCTACGACCGGGTGGGCGCGGGACGCTCGGCGCGGCTGCCGGACCCGGCCGCGTACGGGCTGGGCCGCGACGTGGCGGACCTGGAGCAGGTGCGGCAGGCGATCGGCGCCCGTCGCATGACCCTGGTCGCGCGCGGCGAGGGCGCCCGGCTGGCGGCGGCCTACCTGTCCGCCCATCCGGACGGGGTGTCCAGGGCGGTGCTCGCCTCCCCCGCCGACCTCGACCGGGCCCGTGCCGCGACGCTGCTGGACGACGGCCCGCCCACCCCCAGGATGCTCGCGGTCTACACGCTGCTGCGGGTCGAACCGGCGGCGGCGCACGCGTTCGCCGGCGACGCCGAACTCGACGCCCGCGCCGCAGGCTCCGCCGTCTGCCCGGAGGGCCGGCCCGCCGGGAAGCCGCCCCTGACCCAGTCGGACGGTTCGGGTGGGTATGCGTGGCTGGTGGACCGGCCGTCGCCGCCTGGGATGCGGGAGGGGCTGGCCCGGGTGACGGCGCCCGTCCTGGTGGTCAAGGGGGCGTGCGACGGGGAGAGCTGGTCGGCGGCCACCGACGTCCGGCGGGCGATCCCCGGTGCCGGGCTCGTCTACGCCGAGGGGAGGGGGGCGTGCCTGACGACGCTGCGGGCGTTCCTGGCGGGCCGGGCGGTGCCGCCGTACGAGGGGGCCACGCCCCCGGCCGGTTACCGGGGGCCGTGGTGAACCCGGCTCAGCGGTCCCGCGTCCGGGGCTCCGGGCGGCCGGGGCGGGCGCAGGAGCCGGCCGTGGCCGCCGCCACCTTCCATCCCGCGTCCGGGAACGGCGACATGAAGTGGGTCAGCAGGTCCACCGCGTAGTCGGGGGCCTGCCCGCCGGGGTCGAGGAAGGACACCATCTGCGGGCCGTCGGAGCCGCGCAGGGTGATCGAGCCGCCCCTGCCGCCGGAGGCGAAGCCGGGCTTGGCGTCCACGGTGAGGCAGGCGAGCCCGATCCCGGCGGCGGCGATCTCCTGGCGGGCGCCGATGCGGCGCATGCGCTGGTCGTAGCGGCGCAGGGCGAGCGAGGTGGCCCGGGTGAGCCGCAGGGAGCCGGTGAAGGCGTCCGCGCCGATCCTCCTGCTCAGCCTCACCCGCAGGGAGACGTCCGGCCGCAGATCCACGCCCTTGGCGGTCAGGCGGAGGCGGTCGTAGGCGCCCTCGAAGCCGGGCGCGAGGAACCCGGCCGCGGCCGGCGCCTTGAGCCCGAACGGGATGCGCCCCGGCCGCACCCGCAACCAGGACACGCGCCGGACCGCCAGCGACACCTCCCGCACCGCGCTCTCGCCGAGCGCGAAGTCCCCGCCGACCTGGTAGGTGAGGAACCCCGAGGTGTACGGCACCTCCTTGGACACGGCGATCCGCTGCCGCTGGACCGGGCCCACGCGCAACCCGGCGCCCACCGCGACGCGGCCCGTCGGCCCCGGTTTCGAGACCAGATCGAGCGACTGGTCGGGATTGAGGCGGATCGTCGTGTCGGCGGCCAGGTCCTCGACCGCGAGCGAGACCCCGCCGAGCCGCCCGGACGGGTCCACCAGGCGGCCGTCCACGGCCAGCCGGCCGTCCAGGGTGCTCGCGCCGCCCCGGTAGGTGAGCGTGGGGACGCTCAGCCCGGCGGCCGAGGCGTCGGCGTCGAGCCCGAGCACCGCGGGGACGTCGGTCAGCCGCAGCCCGCCGCTGCCCCGGCCGGGCAGGGTGACCTCGGCGGTCAGGCGTTCGACCGGCGCGGAGTTCCGTACCCGGATCCGGGTCTGGGCCCCGTACGTGCCCCGCACGTCCACGGCGGCCGGCACCGGGTCGAGGGCGACGTGGCCGCGCAGCCCGCCCGCCTCGGCCCGCACGTCGAGCGCGCCCAGCGTGGCAGGCGGCTCGACGCGGTAGGCGACGTGCCCGGCGTCCAACGGGCCCAGGGACAACCGGGTGATCCTGGCCGGCAGCCGGGTCAGCGTGGCCCGCGCCCTGATCGGGACCGGCGCGAGCACGCTGCTGTCCAGGTGGAGGGCGAGGGTCCGGCGTCTGGGGGCGAAGCCGGAGAAGGCGAACGTGCCGCCCGCCGGGTCGATCGTCACCTGGCTGGGCAGGCCGGTGACGTCGAGGTAGCCCTGCAGGCCGTAGCAGCCGCGTCCCGCCGCGCAGAACGGGCCCTGACCGCAGCCCCCGGCCGGGCAGCCGCCGTCCGCCAGCGAGAGGCCGCCCTCGACGGCGGGCGCGGGACGCATGCGGGCCAGCGCGGCGGTCCTGCCGAGCCAGGCGCGGGCGGTCACGCCGAGCCGGGAGCCGGAGTAGGTGAGCCTGCCCTCGGGCGTGGCGGCGACGGTCAGGTCGCCCGGCACCGGCCCCACCCTGCCGAGGACGCCGAAGCGCACGTCCCCCAGGACGATGTCGGCGTCCACGGCGAGCCGCTGCCTGGCGGCCCGGAACCGGGCCAGGAACCCCTGGCCGGACGGGCTGAGCTCGACCCGCGACAGGCCCCTGACCAGCACGCTCGCGTCCAGGTCGCCGCCGGTCCGGTCGTAGTGGGCGGCCAGGTGCGGGCCGCTGGGGGACGTGGCGCCGTCGTGGTTGGCGACGGCCAGGGCCGCCGACCCCACCGGGCCGGACAGCCCGCGGAAGCGGTAGACGCCGTCCTTCCAGGCGGCCTCGAAGCGGGCCGGGACGCCGGTCACGTCGGCGGCGGCCCTGAGCACCCGGCCGCCCGTCCTGATCCGGGCCAGCGCCGACACCTTGGCCACGGGGGCGCTCGCGGTCCAGGCGAGCGTCCCGGCCGCGGTGTCGGCGGCCAGTTCGGCCCGCTCCGGCACACCCTCCACCGCCACCCGCACGTCGTCCCCGGCCGAGGCGCCGTCGAGGGCGGTGACGTACGACCTGGCCGCGTAGAGGCGGAGGCCGCGGAGCCGGCCGGACGTGGCGACCTCGACCGACGAGCGCTCGCCCAGCGTCCACGCGGTCCTGACGTCCCCACGCACCCCGCGGACCGTGCCGTCGATCGTCGGCCCGCTCCGGACGTCGGCGTAGGCCGCCCGGACCCGGCCGATCGCGCCGCCGGCCCGGTAGACGGCCGTCCCGGCGGCGGGGTCGAGGGTGAGGTCGGCCTCGGCGGGCGTGTTGGAGATCTCCAGGCGTGCCAGGCGCCTCCCGTCGAGGCCCGCGGCCACGAAGGGCCGGCCGCTCGCCCTGGCCTCCAGGCGGGCGTGCGGCGCGCTGCCGTAGGTGACGTCGAACCCCGACACGCCGGACAGCAGCGCCGAGACCCCGGCGGCGTCGCCGTTCTTGATCAGGGTGACGTGGCCGCCGGCGGGGCTGGAGATCGCGCCGCCGCCGCGTTGCAGGACCGCGGCGAACCGGCCGATCGGCGAACTGGCCGTCTGCGTGACGCGGTGCGCGGCCGGGTCGCTCTCCAACCGGACCCGGGCCGGCAGCCCGCTCAGCTCGGCCCGCAGCACGGTCCCGGACGCGGCCCGGTCGTAGTACAGCACCTTGGCCGAGCCCGCCCGCGCGGGCCCCGACGACTCGACGGTCAGGCTCTGCCTGCCGCCGGACGCGACGTGGGCGGCGGTGAACGAGCGGGGCACCTCGCGCAGCTCGGCGCTCGCCGCCGTGGCCAGGCGGCCGTCGCGGTAGAGGTGGGTGTGCAGCTCGGCGCGGGCGATCGGGGCTGGGGCGGTGAAGCGCATCCGTCCGCCGGCCAGGCGCACCTGGGCGCGGGCAGGCATGCGGTCCAGTACGGCCTGCGTGTAGCGGCCCGGGGAGACGGCGACCGCGTCCAGCCTGGCGGGACGCGACGCGGTGACGTCCAGCTCGACCTCTGGAGAGGTGGTGGCGTCCCGCTCGGCGGCCGGGGTTGGTGAGTCGAGGGTGGCCTCGACCGTGAGTCGTTCGGTGGCTGGGGTCTGGCGCAGGCTCACCGCCGTGCGTCCGGTCAGCCCTGCCAGGGTGACGGCGGACGGTCCCGGGTCCTTGCGGGTGACGTTCGCCCTGACCGTCCGGCCGTCCGGGTCGATGGAGAACGTCCCGCGGTCGAGCGCCGACAGCGACGCGCCGCCGCGCAGGCCGTCGAAGCCGACGGTCACCTTGCCGTCGTACTCGGCCCAGACCAGCGCCCTGACCCTCTTCCCGGACAGGCTCCTGACCGCGAACCCGAGCCCGATGCCCCCGCTCCCGGGGTTCGCGACGGGCACCAGGTCGGCCGCCAGGTCGGGGAGGCCGTCACCGGTGACGTCCGCGGCGACCGGCACGGCGACGGGCCTGCGCGCCGAACACGCCACCGCCCGCTCCACCCCCACCACACACAACCGATACGTCACCCCTTGTCTCGTCGGCAGAGCCCCACCGGCCGCATCACCCACCGGCCCTCTCGCCGAGACGACCACGCCGCCTCCCTGGGAGCGGATCAGGGGGACGGTCGGGCGGCCTCCCTGAGGGCGGATTGCGCGGCCTCCCTGGGGGCGGATCAGGGGGCGGATGTCCAGGCGCAGGGCGTCCAGGGCCTTGGTGACGGACGGGGGCGGGCGCAGGAGGGTCAGAGGGGCGGCGCCGGTCGTGTCGGGGAGGAGGGCGGCGGGGTCGGGGGCCCGCCGTCCGAGCCCCTGCCGTTCCTGCCGCCGAACGGCCTGGGCGGCGATGGCGTCGGCGAGACCCGTCCCGGCGGGCGTGGTGATCTGCAGCCGTTCCGGCCCCACCGGCCCCTTCCCCATCGCCCGTACGGCGGGCGACGGCCCCGACGGAACCCGCACCACGGCAGGCGGCGGCTCCGGAACCCCGGGCACCGCCTGCGCCATCACCTGACCACCCGCCGACGCCTGGCCCCCTCGCGCAGTCGAGGCGTGACCGGAGGCTGCGGCGACGGGCGGACCTGCCAGTGCCGTGGCTGCGATGGACGTCGAAGCGAGCACGCGCAGAAGGGCGTGCGGCATGAAGCGTTCCCCCGAACCCGTCTAACTCATCCCATCAGAAACAATGGTCACGAGATGACCATATTTCCTCACTAATCGTCAAACGCGGCGCAACGTGGAACTCCAATTCCCGCCCCCGCCACTTCGTCCCTGGCCACCTCACCCCCTCGCCGACGCGTTCGCTCGACGCCAGGTGAGCCGCTACGCCGCCGCCCGGCGCACCCCCGTCCGGCGCACCCCCGTCCGGCTCACCGCCGTGACCACGGTGGCCGCCACGGCGAGCACCAGCAGGACGCCCACCGCCAGCCGGTAACCGTCCTGCAGCACGTCGGCCACGCCGGACAGCCGGGCGGGGTCGGCGGCGTAGACCAGGTGCCGCTCGGCGGCCGGCACGGACGCGGCGACGATCGCCAGCGACATGGCGGTGCTGATCACGGTCGAGACGTTGACCAGCATGAGCCGTACACCGTTGACCACGCCGAGCCGGTCCTGCGGCGCGTCCATCATGATCGCGGTGGTGTTGGCGGTGATGAACAGCCCGCTGCCCGCGCCCACGAGCGCGAGCGCCGTCCCGAGCCAGGCATAGGGCACGGACGGGTCCAGCGCGGCCAGCATGACCGCCATGCCCGCCGCGCTCACCGCCGAGCCGGCCACCGCCACCGTGCGCGGGTGGAACCGTCCGGTCAGCGCCCCGGCGACCAGCGAGGTCAGGGCCGAGGCGGCCGAGACGGGCAGCACCGCGAGCCCGGCCTGGGCGGGCTCGAACTGCCGGGTGGACTGCAGGAACAACGAGATCACCAGCACGATCGAGAACTGCCCGAGCGAGTTGAGCACGGCGGCCAGGTTCGCCAGCGCGAAACCGCGGTCGCCGAACAGCCGCAGGTCGAGCAGCGGCGTCCGGCTGCGCCACTCGACCAGTGCGAACACCGGGGCCGCCGCCGCGAACGCCACCCCGCCCGCCACCACCCACGGGCTCAGCCAGCCGAGCGAGCTGCCCTGCGACAGGGCCAGCAGCAGGCCGCTCAGCCAGGTGAACAGCAGGACGATCCCCGGCACGTCCAGCCGCTCGCGCGGGCCCCTCGGCACCGGGCGGAGGGTGACCGCGCCCCAGACGATGGCCGCGACCCCGACGGGCACGTTGAACCAGAAGATCCACCGCCAGCCCGCCGCGCCCGCCAGGAACCCGCCGAACGACGGCCCCACGAGCCCCGCCACGGAGATGATGGCCATGTAGACGGCCATGCCACGGCCCAGCCGGGCCGGCGGGAAGGCGCGGGCCAGGATGGCCGAGCTGTTGGCCAGGATCATGGCCGAGCCGCACGCCTGGGCGACGCGGGCCGCGAGCAGCACCTCGATCGAGGGCGCGAACCCGGCCGCCAGGCTCGCGACGGTGAACACCACGAACCCCAGTAAGTACGTGCCGCGCCTGCCGAACAGGTCGGCCACCCGCCCGAACACCACCAGTCCGACCGAGCTGACCAGCATGTAGGCGAGCAGCACCCAGCTCGCCAGGAAGGCGCCGACGCGGAAGTGCGCGACGACGGCGGGCAGGGCCACGTTGAGCGAGCTGGAGTTGAGCCCGGTCAGGAACATGCCGAGGCTGGTGACCGAGACGGCCCGCCAGGCGTACCGGAGCTGCGCCGCCTCATCCTCCGCCCCCGCCACCGGCACCGCCGCGACGGCCTCGGACTCAGTCACGCCGGACCGCCTGAACGTTCATGCCCCACTCTTTCTAGAATCCTCCTCTAGGAGAGAGCCCACCCCGCCGATTGTCAAGATCCCAGCCCCGGGAACGTCCGGCCACAGGCGCGGGCGAGGGTGGCGGTGAGGTGGGGTGGGGGCACGTGCGGGCAGCAGCACGGGCGGAGGTGCACGCGCAGCGGCGCACACGTAAAGGTGCACGCGCAGCGGCGCGCACGCAGAGGGCGCCGCACGCAGATCCGGATGCAGGGGGCGGGCACAGGGGGCGCTGCGGGAGTCGGCGCCCCGTGCGGGGAGGGTTCAGGCCAGTGTGCGGAGGGCCTGCTCCGCGGTGTCGCCGGTGCCGACGGCCACCTCGCCGCCGTCGCCGTCACGCGCCACGGCGATCACTCCGGACCCTGTCGGATGGCGGCTCAGGGTGACCGTGCAGCCGTCACGCAGCAGCGCCTCCACGTCGGCCGCCCTCTGCGGCGCGGCTCGCTCACCGGATCCGGGCCCGAGCAGACGGGTGGCCGCGATCAGCGCAGCGACGGGCGTCCGGTGCCGGGCCAGGAGCACAGGGCTGTCGTCGTACGGCTCCGAGACCTGCCGGACGAGCTCCCCCAGCTTCGCCTTGGCCGTGGACAACGACACCACCGGCAATCCGGTCAGCATCCCGGGAACCTTGGACAGCGGCACCAGCGCGGCCCACTCCCAGCGCTCCCGCGTGATCAGCGTGATCTGCCCCTCACCCGCCGCGCCCACCAGCGCCCCCCAGCGGGACCGTGCCTCCTCGACCCCGATGGGCACGCCCAGCCTGTCCTCCATCTCGCTGTAATTGATCATGAGGAAAACCGTAAGGCACCTTACGATATTCGCGCAAGGATTCTCGCCCGCCCCCGCGCGGCGTCGGGCGCGCTCACCTCCCGCGACGCACCCTCCGGACGAGGTCGTCGGCGGCCTCCCGCCACTGCGGGTAGTCGAAGGCGAAACCCGCTTCCAGCAACCGCCCCGGGACCACCCGGCGGCTCTTGAGCAGCAACTCGGTGTCGGACCGCAGCGCGTACGCGCCGAGCTCGGCCATCCACCGCGTCGCCGGCAGGCCCACCGGCACGCCCCAGGCGGACCGCAGCGTCCGCATGAACGCGGCCTGCGGCAGCGGCCCGGGCGCGGCCAGGTTGACCGGTCCGCCCAGGTCGTCCCGCCCGGCCAGGAACTCGACCGCGCGGACGAGGTCGCGGTCGTGGATCCAGGACACGTACTGCGCGCCGCCCGCCAGCGGCCCGCCGAGGCCGAGCCGGGCCATGCGCAGCAGCACGTCGAAGACGCCGCCGCGATCGGGGCTCATCACCATGGCGGTGCGCAGGGCGACCTTGCGCGTGTGCGGGGTCTCGGCCCGCTCCTGCTCCCGCTCCCAGGCCTTGGCGATCTCGACGCTGTAGCGCCAGTAGCCCGGGACGCCGGGCTCGTCGCCGCCGATCAGGCCGGTCGCCTCGTCGTTGGGGGCGTCGAAGCGGTGCGCGTAGAGGGTGGCGGTGCTCATCTGCAGCCAGACCCGGGGCGGACGTGCGGCGGCGGCGATCGCCCGGCCCACGACTTGGGTGGAGCGCACCCGCGAGTCCATCACGGCCCGCAGGTTGGCGGGGGTGTAACGGCAGTTCACGCTCCGTCCGGCCAGGTTGACCACGAGATCGCTGCCGTCGATCTCGCGCGCCCACGCGCCCAGGGTCGCGCCGTCCCAGGCGACCTCGCCTTTCCGGGACGGCCTGCGGGTCAGCACCACGACCTCGTGGCCGGCGGAGATCAGCGCCCGGCGGAGGATCTGGCCGACCTGTCCGGTTCCTCCTGGAATCACGGTCTTCACTCTGCCGACCCTACTCCCGTCTTTTGAACGCGTTCAGGGCGGCCCCGAGCGCCGCCGGGCAGTGCGCTCGTCGCGGCGGAGGGCGTCGGAGAGGACGAAGGAGCGGAGGGGTCCTGGCCGGGCGGGAGTTCGCGGTCGCGGCGGTTCAGGACGTGAGGGCGTCCAGCGTGCGCGTGTCCTCGTCGGTCAGGGTGAGGTCGGCGGCGGCCAGGTTCTCCTTCAGATGGACGGCCGAGCCGGTGCCGGGCGTGGGCAGGACGACCGGGGAGCGGTGCAGCAACCACGACAGCGCCACCTGCCCGGACGTCGCGCCGTGCCGGGCGGCCACCCGCTCGATCGCCGCCGCCCCCGTCCCGGCCCCCGCGGCGAGGGAACCGTTCCCGAGGGGGAACCAGGGCAGGAACGCGATGCCCAGTTCTTCGCAGCGCGCGAGCACCGGCTCCGACTCCCGGTCCAGCACGTTGAACCGGTTCTGCACCGACGCCGGCCGCAGGACGGTCACTGCCTCGTCGAGCTGGTCCAGGGTGACGGTGTCGAGCCCGATGTGCCGGATCTTGCCCTCTTCGCGCAGTTCGGCCAGCGTGCCGAGCTGGTCGGCGAGCGGCACCGCGGGGTCGATGCGGTGGAGCTGGTACAGGTCGATGGTGTCGGTGCGCAGACGGCGCAGGCTCGCCTCGCACATGGCGCGCAGATCCTCGGGGCGTCCGGCGGCGTGCCACTTGTCCGGCCCGGTGCGGATCACGCCGCCCTTGGTGGCCAGCACCAGGTCGCCGGGGTACGGATGGAGGGCCTGGGCGATCAGCTCCTCGGCGATGTCCGGGCCGTAGTTGTCGGCGGTGTCGATGAGCGTGACGCCGCGGTCGACGGCCAGGCGGAGGAGCGCGACCGCCTCGCCGGGCGTCAGGCGCGGGCCCCAGTAGCCGGGGCCCGTGAGCTGGGCGGTGCCGTAGCCGAGGCGTCGCACCCGCAGCTCACCGGCGATCTCGAACGTCCTGCCCACCACCGCGCCCGCCTTTCCCCGATGAAAGGGCCCATCGTACGGCCGCCTCACCGCCGGGACCGCCGTCCCCTGACAGGGCGGCGCTCGTCCAGCAGTGACGACGGGTCGGGCTCCAGCCGGAAGCGGGGAGCCGAGAGCCGGAAGCCGGATATCCGGCGCTCCCGGGGGCCGTCGGGCCTGTTCTCAGAGCGTGGCCACCACCGCGTAGCGCTCGTCGGTGATCTCCTTGCCCCACAATGCCGGGTCGGGCAGGGGATGCACCCGAAGGTCGCCGACCAGGGGACGGAGGGCCGTGGTCAGGTTGTCGGCGGTGACGCCGCCCATCCACGGGAAGTGCTCACCCGGCACGTAGTCGGGCTGCCCGCCGGAGGTCTGCCAGCGGCCCTCGACCAGCACCAGCCAGCCGCCGGGGCACAGCAGCGACACCCAGCGGGCCAGCGCCGCCTCCGGATCGGGGATGGTCCACAGCAGGTGGCGGGCCAGCACGACGTCGAAGCGGCGGTCGGCGACGGGCGGGTCGGCCGCGTCTCCCGTCAGCACCGTGGCGCCGGTGGCGGCCAGCTTGGCCCGGGCGCGTTCGACCATGCGCGGGGCCAGGTCGACGGCGGTCAGACGATGACCCTGGACGGCCAGCAGCAACGACAACGAGCCCGTGCCGCAGCCCAGGTCGAGCACGTCGAGCGGCCCGGCGGGCACCCACTCGGCCAGGCGCGCCGCCCAGGCGGCCCTGACCTCGGGGTCGCGGAGCCCGTGGTCGGCTTCGTCGTCGAAGGAGTCGGCGGCGGCGTCCCAGAAGCCTGCGATGGTCGTCATGAGTCGCATCCTGGCAGGCGCCGCCGACAGTTTCGGGCCAGCCTCCGTACGCCCCCACGCGCCGGGATCCCCGCCCCGGCGCGGCCCCTGACCCACCGGCCGTTCCGCGCGCCCCACGCGCGGCCAGCGCCAGGCGGGCAGGGAGGGCGGCACGGGGAGGGCGGTCGCGGGACGGGCAGTCGTGGGCGGAGAACCTGGTGTACTGGTCTGACCAGTCGCTAGTGTTTCTCAGCATGACGGGATATGACGCGCTGTTCCGCCTCGACGGGCGGCGGGCCGTGGTGATCGGGGCCGGCAGCGGGATCGGCAGGGAGTCGGCGTTCGCCCTGGCCGCGCATGGGGCGTCCGTGGTGTGCGCGGACCGGGACCTGGCCGCCGCGCAGGAGACAGCCGCCGGGTGCGGGGGCACGGCCCGGCTGCTCGACGTGCTGGACGCCGACGCCGTCCGGGCGGCCGCCGCCGAGGAGCCGGCCGACGTGCTGGTGTTCACGGCGGCGACGAACGTGCGCAAGCGGCTGCTCGACTACTCCGGCGAGGAGTTCGACCGGGTGGTGGGGCTCAACCTGCGGGCCTCGTTCGACGTGGTGCGGGCCTTCGGCGCCGGGATGGTGCGGCGGGGGCGCGGGTCGATCATCGGGTTCGCGTCGATCCGGGCGTCGGTGACCGAGCCGGGGCAGGGCGTCTACTCGGCCACGAAAGCGGGGCTGGTGCAGTTGCTGCGGACGGCGGCGGCCGAGTTCGGCCCGCACGGCGTGCGCGTCAACGTGATCGCGCCCGGCGTCGTGGAGACCCCGCTGACCCGGCAGATCAAGGACAACCCCGACTGGTACGCCGCGTACGCCGCCAAGAGCGCCCTCGGCCGGTGGGCCACCGCGCCCGAGATGGCCGGCGCGGTGGTCTACCTGGCCGGCGACGCGGCGAGCTTCGTGACGGGCTCGGTGTTGTACGTGGACGGCGGCTGGACCGCCGTGGACGGCCGTTTCGATCCGCCCAATTAACTCGAATACTCCCGACCGGATGGGGCAGCAGGCACGGGTCCCATTGAAGGGAGGGACTCATGAGAACAGCACGGAGCCACTTAGCACCCGCGGGAATCGCGGTCGTGCTGGCGTTGACCGTGTCCGCCACGGCCCCCGCCGCGGCCCAGGCCGCCACCACCGTCCGGCCGGTGGCCGCGCCCGGCGCCGCAGCCGCCCCGTCCGTCCAGGCGTTCCACGCCTCGGGCCAGGACCGGGCGTACCTGCGGCAGGCGCACCGCGGCAATCTCGCCGAGATCGCGGCCGGGAAGGCCGCGCTGCGCAGGTCGCACGACGAGGACGTGCGCGAGATCGCCTGGCGGCTGATCCGTGACCACCGCAAGCTCGACGCCCGGCTGCGCGAGGTCGCGCACCGGCTGCGCGTCAGCCTTCCTGACGCGCCCAGCGCCGCCCAGCGCGACGACCTGGACGCGGTGCTCGCCCGCCGTTCCGGGCACCGGTTCGACCGGGCGTGGCTGCGCCTGGAGGCCGGGGCGCACGAGCAGACGCTCACGCTGATCCGGCGCGAGCTGCGGGACGGTCACTCCGGCTGGGTGCGGGACCTGGCGCGCGACGGCGCCCCCGCGGTCCGGCACCACCTGCGCGAGGTCCGCGCGGAACTCGACCGGCACACCCGCTGACCGGGCGTGCACCATCCCGCCCCGCGACCAGGACGCGAACCGTCTGACCGGGAGCGTGAACGGTCCGACTGGAGACATGAACCGTCCGACCGGGAACGCGGACCGGCCGACCAGGACGTGAACCGGCTGATCGGGACGGTGGTCGTCGTGGTCGCGGGCGTGATCCCCGGGCGGGGGCGCCCCCGCCCCCGCCCGGGTCAGGTCGCGGGAGTCAGCCGCACCTGCACCGGCCGTCCGTGCACGGTCTCGAACTCCAGGACCGTGCGCGGCCCGGTGATCCTCGCCCGGCACGGTTGGCCTCCCCAATCGCCGTAGACACCGATGACCATGGGCGGAGAGGCGGAGTGGGCAAGCAGCGCCAGCGCCTGCGCGTACTCC
>NZ_JBSFGJ010000274.1:0-12812 GCF_053596515.1 Nonomuraea sp. NPDC001684 | reverse complement strand
CGTCGAGCTGGTCGGCGTCCAGCACCACCACGCCCACATCGCCTCCTGCCTGGCCGACAACGGCGAGACGGGCCCGGTGATCGGCGTGGCCCTCGACGGCCCCGGCCACGGCCTCGACGGCACACTGTGGGGCGGCGAGTTCCTGCGCGCCGACCTGACCTCCTGCCACCGGCTCGGCCACCTGGCCCTGGTCCCGATGCCCGGCGGCGCCGCCGCGCTCCGCCAGCCGTGGCGCATGGCCGCCGCCTACCTGCGCGACGAGCACCCCGGCCTGGACGTCGTCCGCCGCAACGCCGCCCACTGGCCCGACGTGCTCGCCCGGACCCGCACCGGGCTGGGCGCGCCCATGACCTCCAGCGCCGGGCCGCTGTTCGACGCCGTCTCGGCGCTGCTCGGCATCCGGGACGCCGTCACCTACGAGGGGCAGGCGGCCGCCGAGCTCGAACAGCGCGCCGACCCGGCCGAGAGCGGCTCGTACCCGGCGACCATCACCGAGGGCGACCTGCTCGTCGTGCACGCCGCCGACCTCGTCCGGGCCGCCGCCGCCGACGTCGCGGCCGGGGTGGCCACCGGCTCGATCGCGGGCCGCTTCCACAACGGCGTGGCCGACGCCGTCGTGCGGTGCTGCGTCATGCTCAGGGACGGCACCGGCCTGAACACCGTGGCGCTGTCGGGCTCGGTGCTGCAGAACGCGCTGCTGCTCGAACGGGCCGTCGAGCGCCTGCGCGGGGCCGGGTTCCGGGTGCTCACCCACACCCGGGTGCCGCCCGGCGACGGCGGCCTCAGCCTCGGCCAGGCCGCCGTGGCCGCCGCCCGCGACCGGTCCGCGTGACATGCGGCCGGGCGCGCCCGCCGGGTGCCGGGGAACGCCGCCCGGCCCGTCCTAGCATGGCGATCATGCATTTCTTCAACCCCGGCCGCACGCCCTACGCCGAACGCGACCGTGAGCTGATCGGTGTGGAGCACGCCCGGCTCGCCCGCGCCCATTTCGCCCGGCACCCGGCCTACCGGCCCACGCCCGTGCACACCCTGACCGATCTGGCCGGGGCGGGCACCGTGCACGTCAAGGACGAGAGCGGCCGCATGGGCCTGGGCAGCTTCAAGGCGCTCGGCGGGGCCTACGCCGTGCACCGGCTGTCCGAACGCGACGGCGGCGGCACCACGTACGTCTGCGCCAGCGCCGGCAACCACGGCATCTCGGTCGCGGCCGGGGCCAGGGAGCTCGGCGCGCACTGCGTCGTCTACCTCAGCGAGCAGGTGCCCGAGCCGTTCGCGCACCGGCTGCGCGCCCTGGACGCCGAGGTCCGCCGCGAGGGCGGCGACTACGACGCCAGCCTGGCCGCCGCCCTGCACGCCTCCCAGGAGCACGGCTGGCGCCTGGTCGCCGACACCTCCTGGGAGGGCTACGACGACATCCCCCTGGACGTGATGCGCGGCTACACCGTCCTGTTCGACGAGATCGAGATCCCGCCCACCCACGTGTTCGTGCAGGCCGGGGTGGGCGGGCTGGCCGCCGCCGCGGCCGGGTACACGCGCGACCGCTGGGGCGAGCAGCCGAGGATCGTCGTGGTCGAGCCCGATGGCGCGCCCTGCCTGCTGGAGAGCGCCCGCGCGGGACGGCCGGTGCACGCGACCGGTTCGCCCACGCGCCTGGGCAGGCTCGACTGCCTGGAACCGTCCCTGATCGCCTTCGACCTGCTGAGCCGCCAGGCCGACCTGTTCGTCACCGTGGCCGACGAGCAGGCCGCCGAGGCCGCCGCGCTGCTGGCCGAGCACGGGGTGGCGCTGTCGGAGTGCGGCGCGGCGGGGGCCGCCGGGCTGCTCGCCCTCGACCCGGGCACCCGCGAGGCGATCGCGCTCGGCCCGTCCGCACGCGTGTTGCTGGTGGGAACAGAGGGACCCGTGGAACCAAAGTGATCAGCGGGTCGTCAAAAGGGCGTGCATCAAGCTAACCGGCCAAAGCATGCTCGGGGAGACGGCCGGTTGGCCGAGCTCGACCTGCTGCGCTTCCTCGCCGCCCTGGCGGTCGTCGCCTTCCACTACCTGGTGGCCTTCGCCTCGGTCTGGGGGGCCAGGCCCGCCGCGCTGTTCCCCGCGCTGGCGCCCTTCGCCGGGCTGGGCATCCTCGGCGTCGAGCTGTTCTTCGTCATCAGCGGGTTCGTCATCCTCATGACCGTGTGGGGGCGGGGGCTCGGGGCGTTCGCCCGGTCGCGGCTGGTGCGGCTCTACCCGGCGTACTGGCTGAGCCTGGGCGCGGTGGCGGCCCTGTACGGGCTGACCGGAGCCACCGCGCTGGACCCAAAACTTTCACCAGGGCAGTACCTGGTGAACGCCACCATGTTCCAGCGGCTGTTCAAGGTGGCCGACGCCAGCGGCGTCTACTGGTCGCTCTGGGCCGAGCTGCGCTTCTACCTGCTGATCGCGATCCTGGTGATCGCCGGCGTCACGTACGGGCGCGTTTTGGTCTTCTCGGGCGTCTGGCTGGCCGCCGCGCTGGCCGCCAGGTTCGTGGAGAACGATCTGCTGAAGGAGATCGTCATGCCCGACTACGCCCCCTATTTCGTCGCCGGCATGGCCCTGTATCTCATCCACCAGAACCGCAAGGCCCTGCTCCCGTGGCTGTACGTCGCCGCCGGATACGCCATGGCCATTCCCGCCGCGCTGGGCCGCGTGCACCGCCGCATCGACGCCGCCGGGTTCAAGAACATGCCCGTCACCGACACCAGCGTGATCGTCACCCTCACCCTGATCTTCGCCGCCATGGCCCTGGTCGCCCTCGGCCTGATCCGCCTCAAACCCTCCAGGACGCTCACCGCGCTGGGCGCCACCACTTACCCGCTTTACCTCTTCCATGGGGTCGTCGCGGCGGCGCTCATCCCGCTGCTCACCGGCGACCTGCCCCCCTGGACGGTGGCCCTGGTCACGACGCTGGTCGCCGTCGTGCTGTCGTATCTGATCTACTCCTTTGCCGAACGGCCGATCCAGCGACTCCTCAAGCCCCGCAGATCACCGCAAACCACAACAAGCTCCGCCGTACAGATTCAGAAGGCGTCGGTGCCATAACTCTGTGGCCTCGGGGCACTGTGAAGGGCATAGGCTCGGGCATATAAACGGCGGATAGGCAGATCCGGACGAACAGAGGGTGTTGCATGACGGTGCGTCGGGTGATGGGCATCGAGACCGAATACGGCATCTCCGTACCAGGTCAGCCAGGCGCCAACGCGATGGTGACCTCCTCCCAGGTCGTGAACGCCTACCTGGCCGCCTCGGCGGCCCGCGCGCGCAGAGCGCGATGGGACTTCGAGGAGGAGAACCCGCTGCGCGACGCGCGCGGCTTCGACCTGGCCCGCGAGGTCGCCGATCCCAGCCAGCTCACCGACGAGGACCTCGGGCTGGCCAACGTCATCCTCACCAACGGGGCCAGGCTCTACGTCGACCACGCCCACCCGGAGTACTCCTCGCCGGAGTGCACCAACCCGCGGGCCGCGGTCATCTGGGACAAGGCCGGCGAGCGCGTGATGTACGACGCGGCCACCCGCGCCTCGGCGATCCCGTCCAACGCGCCGATCCAGCTCTACAAGAACAACACCGACGCCAAGGGCGCCTCCTACGGCTGCCACGAGAACTACCTGATGCGGCGGGCCACGCCGTTCGCCGACATCGTCCGGCACCTGACGCCGTTCTTCGTCTCGCGGCAGGTCGTCACCGGCGCGGGCAAGGTCGGCATCGGCCAGGACTCCCGCGGCGAGGGCTTCCAGATCAGCCAGCGCGCCGACTTCTTCGAGGTCGAGGTGGGCCTGGAGACCACGCTCAAGCGGCCCATCATCAACACCCGCGACGAGCCGCACGCCGACCCCGAGAAGTACCGCCGGCTGCACGTGATCATCGGCGACGCCAACATGTCGGAGATCTCCACCTATCTCAAGCTCGGCTCCACCGCGCTCGTCCTGGCCATGATCGAAGAGGGCTTCCTGACCCGCGACCTGGCCGTGGAGAACCCCGTCCAGTCGCTGCGGGCGGTCAGCCACGACCCGACCTGCCGCTACGAGATCCCGATGCGCGACGGCCGCAGGCTCACCGCCGTGCAGCTCCAGATGGAGTACCTGGAGCAGGCCCGCAAGTACGTCGAGGAACGCGGCACCGCCCAGGACGAGATGAACAAGGACGTCCTCGACCGCTGGGAGTCCGTGCTCACGCGCCTGGCCGAGGACCCGATGCAGCTCTCGCGCGAGCTCGACTGGGTCGCCAAGCTGGAGCTGCTGGAGGGCTACCGCACCCGCGACAGCCTGCCCTGGTCCCACCCGCGGCTGCAGCTCGTCGACCTCCAGTACTCCGACATCCGCCCCGACCGCGGCCTGTACAACCGGCTCGTGGCGCGCGGGCGCATGCAGCGCCTGATCAGCGAGGAGGAGGTCGAGCGCGCGATCGAGCTGCCGCCGACCGACACCCGCGCCTACTTCCGCGGGCGCTGCCTGAGCCAGTACAGCGAGTCGGTGGCCGCCGCCTCCTGGGACTCGGTGATCTTCGACATCCCCGGCCGGGAGTCCCTGCAGCGCGTGCCCACACTCGAACCGCTGCGCGGCACCAAGGCCCACGTCGGCGAGCTCTTCGACCGCTGCCGCACCGCGGCGGAGCTGGTCGCGGCGCTGACCGGCACCGGGGAGTAGCCGGGGCCCCGGGCCGTCCCGGGGCTCACAGCAGGCCGATGCCGAGCGTCAGCGTGCCCGCGGCCAGCGACGCGCCGCCCACCGCGGTCAGCCAGATCAGCCGGTTCGGCTTGGTGTCGCGCGGACGCAGCACCGACAGGAAGAAGCCCAGCGGCATCAGGATGGGCGCGGCCACGATGAGCGTGCGCGTCAGCGCCTTCACGCCTTCGGACAGGCTCGCCTGGTCCACGTACACCATCGCGACCAGGCTGAACAGCACCAGGACGCCCGCGTGCGCGTGCCCGGCCCGCCACAGGCCCCTGCGGACGGGGTTGTCCAGATAGCCCGGCTCGTTGCGCATGAGGAAACGCAGCAGCGTCACGCCGCCGAACGCGACGCCGGGGACTGTGATGAGGAGCACACCTGCCGTGTGCAGCGACGAAGGCGACATGTCGGGATCTCCTTGTGTAGAGGTGGATCCATTATTGGATAGGAGTGCTATCCAGTCAAGCCGCCAAGATCGCAGGGTGTTCGACGCGAAATGTCGTCCGGTTCGGGGAAGATATGCCTTAGAGGCAGTCCCCCAAGCGGAGGTAGGACATGGCAACCAAGGACACCGGCGGGCAGAAGCAGACCGGCCGGCGTGAGGCCGAAGTTGAGGAGACCGAGGCCTCGGCGGCGCCGGACGTGCAGGAGCGACAGGAGAAGCTCACTGACGATGTCGACGCGATCCTGGACGAAATCGACGAGGTACTCGAAGAGAACGCAGAGGAATTCGTGCGTTCCTATGTGCAAAAGGGTGGCGAGTAGGGCCAATAGGGCCTTGTCCTCACCGCTCTGACCATGGGGAAGGAGGAGCCCCGGCCGATGCGGCCGGGGCTCACTCCTCTGGCACTCAGCCAGGAGTTCGGTCGGGCGCCGTGTAGTCGACCGCCACGCCGAGCAGCCGGACCGGGCGGTCCAGGTCGAAGCGGCCCAGCGCGGCGAGCGCCGCCTCGGTCAGCGCGCCGGCGTCGGCCGTGGGCTCGGGGAGCGTGCACTGCCGGGTACGGGTCAGGAACGGGGTGAAGCGCACCTTGACCGTCACCCGCGCGCAGAGACGCCCCGCCGCCACGGCGTCGCGGGCGACCTGCCCGGCGAGGTCGGCCACCTGGCCGGCGACGGCCTCCCGATCGGTGAGGTCACGGGGAAAGGTGATCTCGCGGCTGTGACCGCGGGCCACCCAGGGAGTGGTGTCCACCTCGGCCTCGCCCCTGCCGAGGGCCAGGTAGTGGAACCAGGGGCCGTTCACCGGGCCGAAGGCCCGGGCCAGCTCGGCGGGGTCGGCGGCGGCCAGGTCGGCGACCGTGCGCAGGCCGAGCCCGGCGAGCTTCTTCGCCGTCCGGGCGCCGATGCCCCACAGCGCGTCGGTCGGCCGGTCGTTCATCACCTCGGCCCAGTTCTCGCCGGTCAGGCGGTAGACGCCGGCCGGTTTGGCGAAGGCCGAGGCGAGCTTGGCCTGGTGCTTGTTGTCGCCGATGCCGACCGAGCAGCTCAGCGTGGTGCGGTCGAGCACGACCCGCCGCAGGTCGGCCGCCAGCGCCTCGGGGTCGTCGGTCGTGGCGCCGACGAACGCCTCGTCCCAGCCCCAGACCTCCACCAGCACCGGCAGCTCGCGCAGGGCGGCCATGACGCGCTCGGAGGCGGCCTCGTAGGCGGGCGGGTCGCTGGGCAGGAAGACGGCGTAGGGGCAGCGCCGCAGCGCGGTGCGCAGCGGCATGCCGGAGTGCACGCCGTGCGCGCGGGCCTCGTAGGTGGCGGTCGCGGCGACCGTGCGCGGCTGGGCGGGGTCGCCGGAACCCCCCACGACGACGGGCCTGCCGCGCAGCTCGGGATGGCGCAGCAGCTCGACGGCGGCGATGAACTGGTCGAGGTCGACGTGCAGGATCCAGGACCTGGCCATGAGTCCAGTATGCGAGGCGGGCCGCCCCGGGGTCACAGCAGCCGGTCGTCGCGGTAGACCAGGGCGCGGCGCGGCACGGCCCAGCGGGCGGCGCCGAGCGGCGGCTCCTCGCCCTCCGGCACGACGGCCTGGATGAGCGCGTCCGGCGACTCCAGGGTGATGAGGGTGTGGGTGCCCATGTTCTCCAGGACGGAGACCACGCCGGGGAAGGCGTCGGGGCGCTCGGCGGGGGACAGGTCCATGTACTCCGGGCGCACGCCGTACGTCACGGGGGCGTCGTCGTCCGGGGTCAGGCCGTCGGGCAGGGGGCGCAGGGCGCCGGCCACCTTGAGCCCGGAGCCGGTGACCTGGGCGGGCAGCAGGTTCATCGGGGTGGAGCCGATGAAGGAGGCCACGAACGTGGTGGCCGGCCGGTGGAAGATCTCCGCCGGGGTGCCGACCTGGATCATCGAGCCCCTGGACATGACGGCGATGCGGTCGGCCAGCGCGAGCGCCTCGGCCTGGTCGTGGGTGACGAACACGGTGGTGACGGCCAGCTCCCGCTGCAGCCGCTTGAGGAAGGTGCGCGCCTCCAGGCGCAGGCGGGCGTCGAGGTTGGACAGCGGCTCGTCGAACAGGAACGCGGCCGGATGGCAGGCGATCGCGCGGGCCAGCGCCACCCGCTGCTGCTGGCCGCCGGACAGCTCGGACGGACGCCGCAGCAGCAGCTCGGTGAGGCTGAGCCGGGCCGCGACCTCGGCCGCCTTCTCCGTCCGGCGGGCGCGGGGGACCTTCCTGATGCGCAGCGGGTAGGCGATGTTGGCGGTGACGTCCATGTGGGGGAAGATCGCGTAGTCCTGGAAGACCATGGCGACGTCGCGCTCGCCCGGCGGCAGCGCGGTGACGTCCTTGCCGTTGATGGCGACGGTCCCGGAAGTGGGGGTCTCCAGGCCGGCGATGCTGCGCAGGAGGGTGGTCTTGCCGCAGCCGGAGGGGCCGAGCAGGGCGAAGAACTCGCCGTCCTCGACGGTGAGGGCGAGGTCGTCGAGCGCGCGCACGCCCCCGGGGAACACCTTGGTCAGGCCGTGCAGGGAGATCAACGCTTGATTCCTCCGTGGAAGCGGAAACCGTACCGCTGGGAGACGAACAGGTACATCAGCACCACCGGCAGGGAGTACAGCAGCGAGAAGGCGGAGATGAGGTCGAGCCGGGGCGCGCCGCCCTCGGTGTAGAGCGTGTAGAGGATGATCGAGCCGGGCGCCTTCTCGGGGTCGCGCAGCAGGATGAACTGGAACAGGAACCCGCCCCACACGCTGGCCAGCGCCCACACGGCGATGGTGGCCAGCCCCGGCCGGACGAGCGGGACCACGATGTGCCGCAGGATCTGCAGCGACGAGGCGCCGAAGACCCGGGCCGACTCCTCGTAGGAGGTGGGCGTCTCGTCCATGAAGTCCTTCAGGATGAAGATCGCGGCGGGCAGCAGACCGGCCGAGACCACGAGGACGACGCCGAGATGGGTGTCGATGAGGCCGAGCCGGGTGGCCAGCTCGAAGATCGGCACCATCGCCGCGGTGCCGGTGACCACGGACGACAGCAGCAGGAGCAGGTAGAGCAGCACGTCGCGGCCGGGCAGCCGCACCCGCGACAGGGCGTAGGCGGCCAGCGCCGACAGGACGACGACCAGCACCGCCGCCCCGCCCCCCTGGATGAGCGAGTTGCGGATCGAGCCCAGCGCGTACGGGTTGTCCAGGACGGCGGCGAAGTTGCGCAACGTGAACTCGGGGATCGACGTGGTGATCGTCGGCGTGTCGTCGAAGGGCGCGCTGGCCAGCCAGAGCATGGGCAGCGCGAAGAAGGCCAGGACGACGGCGACGAACACGGTGGCGGCCAGCCGTCCGAGCGTGTGGCGGATCATGCGGGCGGTCCTCCGGCGGCGGCGACCTCCCGCGTGCGGCGACGTCCGCGCAGCAACCGCAGGTAGGCCAGGGCGAAGACGAGGTTGATCAGCAGGATGAGGAAGGAGATGGCGGCGCCCACGCCGAGCTGCCCGTCCTGGAGGGCGACGCGGTAGACGTACACGGGCAGGATCTCCGAGCGGCCCTCGGGCCCGCCGCCGGTCAGCACGAACGGCGTGAAGTCGTTGAACGTCCACAGGCTGATCAGCAGCAGGTTCGTCAGGACGTGCCGCCTGATGGCGGGCAGCACCACGTCGCGCAGCTGCTGCGGCACGCTCGCGCCGGCCAGCCGGGCGGTCTCCAGGTGCGAGGGCGGCACGTTCTCCAGGGCGGCCGAGTAGAGCATCATCGAGAACGCGGTGCCGCGCCACACGTTGAAGACGATGATCGACAGCAGCGGGTAGTCCAGCAGCCAGGCGAACCCGGGCGTGTGCAGCAGGGCGTTGAGCGTGCCGTCGTCGCGGTCGAGCAGCGCGAACCACAACATGCCGACCACGGTGCTGGGCAGGATCCACGACAGCAGCACCGCGCCCTCGACGACCCGGCGCAGCGGGCCGGTGCGCGAGCGCAGGATCCAGGCCAGGGCGAAGCCCAGCCCGGCCTGCCCGACGACGGCCGAGCCGCCGACGTACAGCAGGGTGAGCCACAGCGAGGACAGGAATCGGGGGTCGGCGAGTGCGGCGGTGTAGTTGTCCAGTCCGACGACCTGGGGGTCGGCGGCGGCCAGGCCGGTCAGCCGGTAGTCGGTCAGGCCGAGGTAGATGGTCCACAGGGCAGGGAAGAGCAGGAAGACGCCGATCAGGACCAGGGCGGGCAGGACGAACGCGACCGCCCCGCCCCGGCCCAGTCCGGCGGCGTCAGCCGCCGACGTTGGCCGCGCCACCGACCAGTCCCTCCAGCTTGCTCCGGTACGCCGCGGCCGCCTCTTCAGCGCTCTTCCCGGCCACCACGGCCGCGGTGGCCTCCTGCAGGGCGGTGGAGACCTGCGGGTAGACGGCCAGGCCCGGCCGGTAGGCGGTGATGGGCAGCACCTCGTCGGCGACGAACTTGAGCATGGGGTCGGCGCTCAGCACCTCTTCGTTGACGTCGGTGCGGGCGCTGACGCGGGCCTGCCCGGCCAGCTGCGACTTGGTCGCGGCGGCCGAGTGCATGAAGGCCAGCAGCTCCCAGGCCGCCTTGGGGTTCTTGGAGAAGGGGTTGAGCACGCGGACCGCCCCGCCGGACATGCTGACGAAGTCCTGGCCGCGGATGCCGCCGCCGGGCTGCCTGGCCGGGATCTTGGCGTAGCCGACGACCTGGTCGCGGTCGGGCATAGGGGCGACCCCGGCCTTGGGCTCGATGACCGAGCGCCAGAAGTAGTCGCTCTCGGCCAGGATGGCGATCTTGCCGGCGGCGAACTGCGCGAAGGACTTGTCGCGGCCCTTGGCCTCCTGCTGGAGCTTGGGGTCGCCGAGCCCGCTGCCACCGTAGACCTGCTGGTAGAAGCCGAGGACGTCCTTGACGGCCTGGGAGGCGCCGGTCCACTTGCCCGAGGCGTAGATCTCCGCCCCGGCGCCGGCCAGCAACGGCAGCACGCCCTGCATGGTGGTGGCCTCGCCCATGGCGGTGCCGGCGTCGATCTGGAGGGGCGTGGGCACCCCGGCGGCCTTGAGCTTGACGCCGGCGTCGATGATCTGCTGCCAGCTGGTCGGCTGCCAGGTCTCGGGCAGCCCGGCCTTCCTGAACAGCGCCTTGTTGTAGTACAGCACGCGGCCGTCGGTGCCCTGGGGCAGGCCGTACTTCTTGCCGTCGAAGATGCCGAGGCCCTGGACGGCCTGCGGGATCTGCGACCAGCCCTCCCACTGCTCGACGCCGGCGCCGCCGACCTCGGTGAGCGGCTTGATGTATCCGGCCTGGGCGAACTCGCCGACCCAGATGCCGTCGAGGTCGATGACGTCGGCCCCGGTCCTGGACTTGAGGTCGAGGGCGATCTTGGTCTTGTACTGCTCGTCGTCCACGCCGTTGCCCTGGAAGAGCACCTTGACGTTCTGATGGGTCTTCTCGAACTCGGGGATGACCCACTTCTTGATCCAGGCGGCGGACTCGGAGTTCTTGCCGCCCTCGATGGAGTTGGCGGTGATGGTGAGGGTGATGCTGCCCCCGGACTGGGTGCCGGAGCCGCAGGAGGTGAGGGCCAGGACGGCTGCGGCCGCGACGAGCGCGGGCCGGCTGGGAAGTCGCAAGTCGGCCTCCTGTTCAGGACGTGCAGACATACCGACAATCGCACGGGGTGTGGCGGGCGTAAAGAAACGATCTGATGAACGGTTCGCCGTGAGCTGATCGTGGGAAGTGCAGACAGCAACGCAACATGAGTAGGGTCGGCCTAGAGACACTGATGTTGGGAGGGAGTCGCGTGGCACCGAACAGGGATCTGCCCGTCGGCCTGGTGGACCAGCTTTTCCGAAACTCAGGGAACTCCTCGTTCACCGAGTTCGTCGGCTCTTACGCGCCCGAGTTGCTGCCGCAGCGTCACCAGGCGCTGGCCACTCCGATCGGCGACCAGGTCCCGCACGCGACCACGATCGTGGCCGCCACCTTCGCCGGCGGCGTGGTGATGGCGGGCGACCGGCGGGCCACGTCGGGGAACATCATCTCGCAGCGTGACATCGAGAAGGTGTTCCGCTCCGACGACTACTCGTGCATGGGCATCGCGGGCACGGCCAGCACCGGCATCGAGATGGCCCGCCTCTACCGCGTGGAGCTGGAGCACTACGAGAAGATGGAGGGCCGCACGCTCTCGGTGGCGGGCAAGGCCAACCGCCTGGCCACCATGATCCGCGGCAACCTCGGCATGGCGATGCAGGGCCTGGTGGTGGTGCCGCTGTTCGCGGCCTACGACCCCGACCGCGACGAGGGCCGCATCTTCAGCTACGACGTGGCGGGCGGCCCCTACGAGCGCGACCGGTACGACGCCATCGGCTCCGGCTCGATCTTCGCCCGCGGCTCGCTGAAGAAGCTCTACCGCGACGGCGCCTCGGCCGACGACATGGTGATGACGGTGATCCAGGCCCTCTACGACGCGGCCGACGACGACTCGGCGACCGGCGGGCCCGACGTGTCGAGGAAGATCTGGCCGATCGTGTCGGTGATCGACGCCGACGGCTTCCGCAGGCTGACCGACCAGCAGGTGGCCGCCAAGGTCGAACAGATGCTGGAGGCGCGGATGATCTCGCCCGACGGCCCCATCGCCCCGCTGCGCTAGAAAGGACCACTGCCCGTGTCCATGCCTTTTGGATATGCGTCCCCTGAGCAGATCATGCGGGACAAGGCCGACTACGCGCGCAAGGGCATCGCGCGGGGCCGGTCGGTCGTCGTGTTGCAGTACGTCGACGGCATCCTGTTCGTGGCGCCCAACCCGTCGCGGGCGCTGCACAAGATCAGCGAGATCTACGACCGCATCGGGTTCGCCGCCGTCGGCCGCTACAACGAGTTCGAGGAGCTGCGCCTCGGCGGCATCCGCTACGCCGACATCAACGGCTACACCTACGACCGCTCCGACGTGACCGGCCGCGGGCTGGCCAACCTCTACGCCTCCAACCTGGGCCGCATCTTCACCGAGTCGATCAAGTCGCTGGAGGTGGAGGTCGTCGTCGCCGAGGTCGGCGACACGCCCGACGGCGACGCCATCTACCGGCTGACCTTCGACGGCTCGGTGTTCGACGAGCACGGCTTCGCGGCCATGGGCGGCCAGGCCGACGCCGTGGCCGGGCGGCTGAAGGAGCGCTACCGCGAGTCGATGTCGCTGGCCGACGCCCTTGAGGTGGCGCTGGCCGCGCTCACCGAGCCGGGCGGCGAGCGGCCGCCGGTCACCCAGCTGGAGGTCGCGGTGCTCGACCGCAACCGCGAGCACCGCAAGTTCCTGCGGCTGACGGGCGCGCGGCTGGAGCGCCTGCTCGCCCAGACGACGACGTCCGCCGCGCAGCCCGCCACCCCGCCCGAGGCCCCGCCGACCGGGCCCGCCGCGGAGTCGTCCGAGACGGCGCCTGAGACCCCGCCCGCCACGCCGCCCGCCGCGCCGCCGACCGGTCCGCCCACGGGCCCCGAAGGCGACGTCGACGACGGCTCCGGGCCGCTCTGAGCCTTCGAAGACCGCAGGGAAGGGGCGAGGGCCGCCATGACGGCTCTCGCCCCTTCCCTTGAGCTCACCGCCCGCGCCAGGGCTCTCGACCTCTCCGACAGAAACGCCGGCTCCTACCAGACGTCCGCGGCGAACGTCTACGGGCCGAACGGCGGCATCCCGTGCGGCCGTGG
>NZ_JBSFGJ010000273.1:0-12888 GCF_053596515.1 Nonomuraea sp. NPDC001684 | reverse complement strand
TCGCGCAGCGCGGTCACGACGTTCTTGCGGGCCTCGTCCTTGGCCAGCGGCGCGACGGAGTCCTCAAGGTCGACCCGCGCCGCGTGACCCTCCCGCCCTACCCCTTCGACCGCCGCCCCTACTGGCTCCCCACCACCCCTGCCGACCGACCCAGCCCCATGCCCCGGCCTCCGGCCCCTCAGCCGATGCCCGCCGACGCGGCCGCCTCTCAGACGGGCTCCGAGCTCGCCGCCGGGCCGGCGTCCGATCGGAAATCGGGGGAGGCCGCCGACGGGCGTTGCACCTACCTGCGGCCCCGCTGGACACCCGCCGCACTCCCCGAGGGACCCAGGGAACCGGAAGCCCTTCTGGTGATCACCGACGACGACCGGCTGGCCGAAGCGCTCGGCGGCGCCCAACTCCGCCCCGGCGACGCCTTCCCACCGGACGATCCCCCCGAGCAGGCCGCCCGGCGATTCGGCGACCTGGGCCGGACGCCCGACGCCATCGTGATCGCCCCCTCGGACCCGTTCCCCGGGACCGCCGCCTTCGACGCCCTGCTGCGCACGGCCACCGCCGTCCTGCGCGACGGGGGCCCGCTCAGGGTGGTGGTGTCCGCCGCGACCGGCGAGCCGCACCACACCGCCCTGGCCGCCGCCCTGAGGACGCTGGCCCTGGAGCACACGGCGTTCAGCGGCGTGTGCGTCACCGGCGCCACCCCGGCGCAGGTCGCGGCCGAGCTGCGGGCGCCCGCCGCCGGAACCGCTCCCGAGCAGCGGGTCTCCGAGGTCGCCTACCGCGACGGCGTCCGCCTGGTGAAGGGCATGGAGCGGTACGAGCCGCCGCCGCCCGGGCTGGACGTCCGGCCGGACGGCACGTACCTGATCACCGGCGGCGCCGGGGCCATCGGGCTGGCGTTCGCCCGCTTCCTCGCCGGGCGCGGGGCGGCGAAGCTGGTCCTGACCGGACGCTCCGAGCCCGGCGACGACATCGAGCGCCGGATCGCCGGACTGCCCGCCGTCTACGTGCGCGCCGACGTGTGCTCGGCCGCCGACCTGCGTGACCTGCGCGACCGGTACGGCCCCTTCCACGGCGTCATCCACGCCGCCGGGATCCACCGGGACGCGCGGGCCGTGCGCAAACGTCCCGAGGACACGCGGGCCGTGCTGGAGCCCAAGATCCTGGGCACCGTCCTGCTGGACGAGGCCCTGCGCGGCCAGCCGCTGGACTTCCTGGCGCTGTTCTCGTCGGTGGCCGCCGAGACCGGCAACATCGGGCAGATCGACTACGCCTACGCCAACGCCTTCCTCAACCACTTCGCCGAGCGGCGCGCGCGGCTCGGGCACGGCAGGACGCTCGCCGTCGGCTGGCCGCTGTGGGAGGAGGGCGGCATGAAGGTGGACGACGCCACCCGCCGGCTGTTCGAACGCCGCTGGGGCAGCGTCCCGATGAGCACCGCCGCCGGGCTCGCCGCCTTCGCCCGAGGGCTGGCCGGAGCCGAGACGAGCTTCGCCGTGGTCGAAGGCCCCGCCGAGCCCGCCCCCGAACGGTCCCAGCCGCCCGCGAACCCCGAATCCGAGGTTATGGAGATGAGTGAGCCCATGTCCGCGACGGAGACGACCGGGTCCGACGACCATCTGATCGAGGCGGTCCGGGCGGAGCTGCGTCGCGCGGCGGCCGGATTCCTGCTGGTGGGCGAGGAGCACGTGGACCTCGACGCCGAGCTGATGGACATGGGGTTCGACTCGATCTCCATGGCCGAGCTGGTGGACCAGGTCAACGAGCGGTACAAGCTGGACCTGCTGCCGACCGTGCTCTTCGAGGCCACCGACCTGAACACCTTCTGCGACCACCTGCTCGCCGAGCACCCGGCCGAGATCGCCGCCGCCCACACCCCACCCGCCCCCGCCACCACCTCGCCCGCCCCCGCCACCCCATCCGCCCCCGCCGCAGAACCTCCCGCCGCCCCCGCCGGGCGGCAGGAGGACGCCGAGCCAGGCCCGGCGCCGGAGACCGTGACCTCGCCCCCACGGCCCGGCGCCGGGGCCTCCCCGACCGCCCCCGACAACCCACCGACCACAGGGACCAGCACAGGGACCGGCACGACGGCTGGGAGTGCGACGGAAAAGCCCGCGACGGGTGGCATCGCGATCATCGGCATGGCGGGCATGCTGCCCGGCTCCGCCGACCTGGACGACTTCTGGCGCCACCTGACCGAGGGCCGCGACCTGACCCGCCCGGTCCCCGAGGACCGGCGCGAGCTGCGCGAGAACCCGGAGACGGCGAACGTCCGCGCCGGCTTCCTCGACGACGTGCGCTCCTTCGACGCCGCGCTGTTCGGCATCTCGCCCAAGGAGGCGGCGATGATGGACCCGCAGCAGCGGCTGTTCCTGCAGACCGTCTGGCGGGCCGTCGAGGACGCCGGTTACCGCCCCGCCGACCTGGCCGGCACCAGGACCGGCCTGTTCGCGGGCGTGTCCGCGTGCGACTACGACGACCTGCTGCGCGAGCACGGCGTGCCGGTCGAGGCCCACACGGCCAGCGGCGTGGCCGACTGCATCCTGGCCAACCGCGTCTCCCACCTGCTGGACCTGCGCGGCCCGAGCGAGGCGGTCGACACGGCCTGCTCCAGCTCCCTCGTCGCCCTGCACCACGCGGTACGCGCCATCGAGGACGGCGAGTGCGACGCGGCCATCGCCGGCGGCGTCAACCTGACGCTCAGCCCGGGGCTCTACATCGCCTTCGCCAAGTCCGGGATGATCAGCGAGGACGGCGTCTGCAAGACGTTCGACGAGCGCGCCGACGGCTACGGCCGGGGCGAGGGCTGCGGAGCCGTCCTGCTCAAGCCGCTGCGGACGGCGCTGGCGGACGGCGACCAGATCCTCGCCGTGATCAGGGGCAGCGCCGTCAACCACGGGGGCCGGGCCAGCTCGCTCACCGCGCCCAACCCCGAGGCGCAGGCGCGCGTGCTGGTCGACGCCTACCGCAAGGCGGACGTCGATCCCGCCCGCGTCAGCTACATCGAGGCGCACGGCACCGGCACCAGGCTCGGCGACCCGATCGAGATCGAGGGCATGAAGAAGGCGTTCGCCCGGCTGTACGCCGACCGGGGGCGGCCCGCGCCGGACGTCCCGCACGTCGCGCTCGCCACCGTGAAGACCAACATCGGCCACCTGGAGGCGGCGGCCGGCATCGCCGGGCTGCTCAAGGTGCTGCTCTGCATGCGTCATGGGGCGCTGCCGCCGACGATCCACTACGAGCGCCCCAACCCGTACGTGCGGCTGGAGGGCAGCCCGTTCACCATCAACACGCGGCTCACGCCGTGGGACGGGCCGGACCGGGTGGCGGGGGTCAGCTCGTTCGGCTTCGGCGGCACGAACGCGCACGTGGTGCTGGAGGCGTACCGGCAGCAGGTCCCGCCGGAGAAGGCGGGGGAGCCGCGGGTGCTGGTGCTGTCGGCGGCCCGCCGGGAGGCCCTGGAGGAGTACGCGCGGAACGTCGCCCGGTACATCCGGGAACATCCGGAGATCGGCCTCGACCGCATCGCCTGGACCCTCCAGAACGGACGCCGCCACCTGTCCGAACGGCTCGCCGTGGTGGTCAGCGATCGTGAGCAGGCGGTACGGGCGCTGAGCGGCGAACCGGCGGGCGTGCACAGGGGCACCGCCCGCAGGGACGCCCCGGCGCCGTGGGGCACCGGGCCGGAGGACCTGGCCGAGGCGTGGGTCTCCGGTAGCGAGGTGGACTGGCAGGGGTTGTGGCAGGGGCCGCGCCCGGTGCGGGTCTCGCTGCCCGGTCCGCCCTTCGCCCGCGTCGAGCACTGGTTCACCGCACCCGAGCCGTCCCGCGCCGCCGCCCCGGCCGCTGCGCCCTCCACCGTGCCGTCCGCCGCGCCTTCGGACGGCGCGGTCGTGCGGCGGACCAGCGACGGGAGGGTGCGCCTGCGCGCCGCCAAGGGCGGCCGCACGCCGGACGCCCCCGCTCCGGCCCCCGCCGCCGAGCGGGCGGAGGCCGCGCGGCTGGACGAGACGCCGGTCGCGCCCGCCGGAAGCGCCGGCGGGCCCGCCGGGGTGGAGGAGATGCTGCGCGAACGGCTCTCCACGATCCTGGACGCCGATCCCGCCGGCGTGGACGTGGACACTCCCTTCGAGGAGCTGGGACTCGACTCCATCTTCCGGATGGAACTGGTCAAGGCGATCAACACCGCCTTCTCCCTCGACCTCCAGGCAGCCGAGCTGTACGAGTACGACACGGTGGACCGGCTGGCCCGCGCCGTCGAATCAGCCATCACCGACTCCGCCCCCACCCAAGAACCGAAACCGAAACCCGCCCCGAAGCCCGCCACCGAACCGACGTCGAAGCGCACCACCGAACCGGCCCCCAGACCGGCCCCGAAACCCGCGCAAAAGGCCGCAGAACCGGCCCCGAAGCGCCCCCGCACGCCCGAGCAGGCGCAGGAGCCCGGCCCAGCGCGAGCCAAGGCCCCGCGGCAGGCGCGAGGGAAGGCAGGCACCCTGGAGGACCAGCTCGCGGACCTGGTCGGCGCGATCATCGAACGCCCGCTCGACCCCGCCCGCAGCTTCGCCGACAACGGCCTGACCTCCTTCGAGATGCTGCGCGTGGTGAGCGTCCTGGAGAAGCAGGTCGGCGCGCTGCGCAAGACCCTCCTGTTCGACCACCCCACGCCCGCCGACCTGGCCGCCCACCTGCGCGACGAGCGCGGCACGGAGTCCGTACGGCCCCCGGAGCAGCCGGACGGACCGGCCCCGTTCGAGACGAGGACGCGCGACGGCGAGCCGGCCGTGCTGCTGAAGCGGGACCTGCACCGGCACCCGGACCTGCGGGACCTGGTCGCAGGCATCGACCGCCGCCACGCCAAGGAGGGCGGCCTGGCCGGACGCGACATCGCGCCGCTGGCCTTCATCGGCTCGGCGCGCAAGGGCTACCTGCACGTCTCCGAGAACGGCGGCAACCTGCTGGCCTGGAGCTACGCCGGCTCCGAGGAGTACTTCCAGGAGCTGGTCGAGGAGTACACCGCCTACGCGCGGGCGCGCGGCCTGCGGCCGAACTTCCTGTCCCTCCTCCCGGTGCGCGAGGTGGCCGGGGAGCCGTACAGCGCGACGCCGTTCGGGGCCGTGCAGCGGCTCGACGACCTGGGCTCCTTCACGCTGAAGGGCGGCCGGATGGAACGCCTGCGCTACATGGTGCGGCGCTTCTGCAAGGCCGGCGAGTGCCGGACGGTCGAGTACCGCTCGGGCGAGGACCCCGCGATGGACCGCAGGCTGGCCGGGCTGGTGGACGACTGGGCCGGCCGCAAGCAGATGGTCAACCCGTACGTGTCGGTCGTCCGGCGGGAGATCGAGGAGGGCCGCCTGGACGGCAGGCACCGCGTCTTCGTCACCTACCTGGACGACGAGGTGGCCAACGCCGTCGTCATCACGAAGATCCCGTCGGAGAACGGCTACCTGCTGGACGTCGAGTTCTACCCCAAGGGCATGCCGCTCGGCGGGCTGGAGTTCACGATCGTGCAGATCATCGAGCGGCTCGTGGAGGAGGGCTGCACGATGTTCAGCTTCGGCGCCAGCTTCGGCGCGGAGACGGAGGAGTCGGCCAACGCCGCCCCGGACGTGCGCCAGGCGCTGGACGAGCTGCGTTCGGCGGGCATCTTCGGCGAGGGGAACTTCCAGTTCAAGAACAAGTTCCGGCCGGTGAACGTGCCCATCTACCTGTGCCAGCCGGAGGGGGAGGACCGCACCCCGGTCTCGGAGATCATCCTCATGATCGCCGACCCGGACCTGCGCCCCGCCACCACCGAGGAGCCGCCCGAAGCCAAGCCCGAAGCCAAGCCGACAGCGGACATGCCGGACATGGCCGGACTGCTGAACCGGTACGGCGGCGAGCCGGCCCGCGTCCCCGCCCACCACGTCACCACCGACCTGATCACCGATTCCTGGGCCGAGCTGGACGCCCCCTGGATCGCCGAGCGGCTGCGGCGCCTGACGGAACGGTCGGCCGCCCGCCCGGACACCGAGATCGACGGCCTGCCGTTCCCCTTCGTCGTCCCGACGGGCTCCGGCCGGGCGGCCGAGGCGCTGCTGTGCCGGTCGTGGCCGGGCCGGCGCGGGCGGGTGCTGCACAACGGCCTGTTCCCGACCTGGTTCCTGAGCCTGGCCGACAACGGCTTCAAGCCGGTCGAGCTGCCCGGCGGCCCGGAGATCGACGTCGAGGCGCTGGAGGCGGAGCTGGCCGGGGACGAGCCGGTGTCGTTCGTCTGCGTGGAGGTGGCCAACAACGCGGCCGGCGGCGCGCCGACCTCGCTGGCCAACCTGCGCGCGGTCAAGGAGGCCGCGGCGGAAAGAGGCGTCCCGCTGGTGATCGACGGCGCCCGCGTGGTGGACAACGCGGTGGCGGTGGCGGACGGCCGGGACGTGTGGGAGGTCGTCGGCGAGCTGCTCGAACTGGCCGACAGCGCCACGATCAGCCTGTCCAAGGACTTCGGGGTGCCGTTCGGCGGCCTGCTCGCCACCCGCGACGACGCCCTGCGCGAGCGGGTCGCCGAGCGGCTGGAGACCTGGGGCAGCGACGTCGGCCTGGCCAACCGCCGGATCATGGCGGCCGCCCTGGAGGACCGCGAGACGGTGGCCGACCAGGTCCGCGCCCGGACGGACGCGGTGGCGGCGCTCCGGCAGGGCCTGTCGGAGGCGGGCGTCGCGCTGGAGGGCCCGCCCGGCGGTCACTGCGTGCTGCTGAAGGACGCCGACCACGTGCGCATCTTCCGTGAGACGGGCATCAGGGGCGCTCCGCACTTCGGCCGCGAGGGCGTGGTGCGCCTGGCGGTGCCGGTCGGCCTGAGCGTCGAGGAGGCCAAGGACGCCGCCGCCCGCCTGGGCGCCCTCCTCGGCGCCGACGCCCCGCAGGCCGCCCGTCCCAAAGGCCGGAAGAGCGAAACCCGGGCTGCCAGGACGAGCAACCCCGACAACCCCAACCTGGCGATCCTCCGCGAACACCACCCCGACGTCGAGCACGAGATCGTCACCACCGCGGACGGCGACGTCGAGCTGTTCAGCGCCGGCTCAGGACCGGCCCTGCTGCTCATGCACCCGTTCAACATCGGCGCCGGCGTCTACGCCCGCCAGTTCGAGGGCCTGGCCCACCGCTACCGGGTGACGAGCGTGCACCACCCGGGGGTCGGCGCGACCACGGCCGCCGCCGACCTGTCGCTCAGCGGCCTGGCCCGGCTCTGCCACGACGTGGCGGGCGGCCCGGCGCACGTGGCCGGGGCGTCGTTCGGCGGGCTGGTCGCCCTGGCGTACGCGCTCGACCATCCCGACGACACCGAGTCGCTGATCCTGATCGGCAGCTCCTGCCGCATCGGCAACCGGGTCGGCGACATCGACAAACTGGAGGTGGTGGCCACCCAGGACTTCGACCGGGTCATCGAGGGCAGCGGGTCCAAGCGGCTGCGCAAGCGGCGGGACGCCCTGATGCGGCTGCTGCTGCGCGCCGAGAGCATGGCCCCGCAGGTCGGCCTGCGCTACCTGGACGTGTTCGCCGAACGCCCGGACCTGGGCGACCGGCTGCCGGAGATCCGGGCGCGCACGCTGATCGTCCAGGGCCGGTACGACACCGTCATCCCGGCCAAGACCGCGCACCTGCTGCACGCCCTGATCCCCGACTCCCGGTACGAGGAGATCCCCGACGCGGGTCACTTCCCGCAGCTCACCAGCCCCGACCACGTCAACCGGCTGATCTGCGAGTTCCATGATGAACAGAATTGACGACAGCACCGTGACCAGGACCGAGCTGGTCAAGCCAGGGATGTGCGGGCCCAGCTCGCTGTTCATGGGCGAGGTCGGCGACTGGACCTGGGACACGGTCAGCGCGCTGTGCGGCACGAACGCCTTCGACGCGCGCAACGCCGCCGGCGACCCGACGTACCTGTCGTTCTACTACTTCCACGTCAGGGGCAGCCGCGACCTGCACGTCAACGCGCTGACGTTCGGCGACGAGCTGGAGGTCACCTCCCGGCTGTTCGGCTTCGGCAGCGAGTCGGTGCTGGCCCTGCACCGGATCGGCCGCGGCGGCCGGACGGGCGAGCTCGACCCCGACCGCTTCTACGCCTTCGACGACCCCGGCTGCATCTACGTCGAGACCTTCAACCGCTGGATCTCGCGCAGCGCGCCCGGCAGCAACGAGGGGCTGGTCAAGTCGTCGCCGGTGGACTTCAGGCACGAGCACCTGCCGACGCTGCCCGGCGCGTACTCGCCGCGGAAGATCTACGGCCACGCGCGGAGCACCGGCACGTTCCTGGCCCGCAAACCGGACGACCCGGTCACGTTCACCGCCTACTACCCGGTGGAGCCGTCCAGGGACCTCAACGGGGTGGGCCTGCTCTACTTCGCCTCCTACTTCGCGATCGTCGACTGGGTGCTGCTGCGCTTCTGGCGCAGCCGGGGGATCGGCGTCGCCGACTTCCTCCGGCGGGTCGTGCTCGACCAGCGGCTGTGCTACCTGGGCAACGCGAACGCCGACTCGGTGCTGCGGGTGAGCCTGGAGTGCTGGCCGGTGCCGGAGGACGAGAACGAGGAGATCGTCAACCTCGTCATGGAGGACCGGGGCCGCACGATCGCGGTCAGCACCCTGCGCGTTCTCAGGAGGGGAGACACCGATGACGACGCGTGAACACGTCGAGGGCGTCGTGCACAAGACGATCGACGAGATCCTGCCCGGCGTCGAGATCGACGGCCGGGCGCACCTGAAGGACCTGGGCGCGGACTCCGTGGACCGGGTCGAGATCATCCTGGCCGTGCTCGACCGGCTCGGCGTGCGCGAGCCGCTGTCCTCCTTCGGCGGCGTGCCCAGCGTCGACGCCCTGGTCGACTTCCTGTGGGAGCGTGTGAGGTGAACGTCGGAATCGAGGCACTGAACGTCTACTGCGGCCTGGCCCAGATCCCGGTGCCGGAGCTGTTCGAGGGGCGCGGGCTCGACGCCGAGCGCCTGGGCAACCTGATGATGCGCAACCGCTCGGTCGGCCTGCCCTTCGAGGACCCGGTGACCAACGCCGTCAACGCCGCCCGGCCGATCGCCGGCGACGACCGGATCGAGATCCTGATCACCTCCACCGAGTCCGGCCTCGACTACAGCAAGTCGGTGGCCTCCTACGTGCACGAGTACCTGGGGCTGCCGAGGAGCTGCCGGGTCGTGGAGGTCAAGCAGGCGTGCTACGCGGCCACGGCGGCCGTCCAGCTCGCCGCCGCGTACGTCGCCTCGGGCGTGTCGCCCGGCGCGAAGGCGCTGGTGATCGCGACGGACGTGGCGCTGGTGGACGAGCGAGCCGCCTACGCCGAGCCCGCCATGGGCGCAGGGGCGGCCGCCGTGCTGATCAGCGACCGGCCGCGCGTCCTGGACCTGGATCTGGGGGCGTTCGGCAACCACAGCTACGAGACGATGGACTCGGCCCGGCCGGGGCCGACGTTCGACATCGCCGACTCCGACCGCTCGCTGTTCGCCTACCTCGACTGCCTGACGAGCTGCCTGGCCGGCTACCGGTCCAGGGTCGAGGACGCCGACTTCGCCACCACCTTCGACCATCTGGCCATGCACACCCCGTTCGCCGGGATGGTCAAGGCCGCGCACCGCAAGCTGATGCGCGAGTCGGGCGGCGGCACGGCGTCGGTCGAGGAGGACTTCGAGCGGCGGGTGCTGCCCTCGCTCGCCTACCCCAGACGGGTGGGCAACCTCTGCTCCGGCTCGGTCTACCTGGCCCTGGCCAGCCTGATCGACCACGCCACCCTGGACGGACCGGCCCGGGTCGGCCTCTACTCCTACGGCTCTGGCTGCTCGTCGGAGTTCTTCAGCGGCCTGGTGGACGAGGAGTCGGCGAGCACGCTGGCCGCGATGCGGATCGGCGAGCACCTGGACGGCCGCTGCGAGCTCGGCTTCGACGAGTACGCGGCGCTGCTGCCCGAGACCCTGACCTGCCTCGTGCCGGAGCGGGACAGGCAGGTCGACGTGGGCGCGTACGAGCACCTGCTCGCCCGCGCCCGCTTCGACCGCGATCTCCTGGTGAACACCGGGACGAAGGACTACCACCGAACCTACGAATGGCTGGCACCATGACAAACGCGGAGATTTTCGAGACCGTCAAGCAGAACGTCCTGAGGGTGCTGCCGGACCTGCGGCCCGGCGACGTGACGACCGAGGGCACCCTGACCGACCTGGGCGCGAACAGCGTCGACCGGGCCGACGTGGTCACCATGAGCATGGAGGACCTCGGGCTGACCGTGCCGGTGTCGGAGTTCCAGGAGGTGCACGACATCCGGTCCCTGGTGGACCTGCTGGCGAGGCATTCATGAAGGTCGTCGTCACCGGCATGGGCATCGTCTGCTCGATCGCCTCCACCGTCCCGTCGTTCACCAGGGCGCTGCGGGCGGGACGGTGCGGGATCGGGCCGGTGCCCGACCCCGGCGACGGCGGGCCGCGCCTGGCCGCCCTGGTCAAGGGCTTCCGCTTCCGGGAGGCGGTGGCGGCCCGCCGCCGCCTGCCCGAGGAGATCGTGCGCAACGCGCTGCGGGCGGCCAACCGCTCGCCGCAGCCGCTGCAGATGGACCTGGTCGCCGCCATGCAGGCGTACGAGCAGGCCGGGCTGCACGAGGCGCGCGCCGACCCCGAGCGGATGGGCCTGGTCGTGGCCGGGCACAACCTCAGCTCCGGCTACGCCCACGACCTGCACCCCAAGTACGAGGACAACCCCGCCCACCTGCCGGCCAGGTTCGCGCTGCACTTCATGGACACCGACCGGGTGGGCACGCTCAGCCAGGTGTTCGGCATCAGGGGCGAGGGCTACACCGTGGGCGGCGCCTCGGCCAGCGGCAACGTCGGCATCATCAACGGCAGCCGGCTGGTGGAGTCGGGGGCGGTGGACGTCTGCCTGGTGGTGGGCGCCATGACCGACCTGTCGCCGATGGAGAAGCGCGGCCTGGCCACGCTCGGGGCGGTCGCCGGCGTCGAGGAGCCGCAGCAGGCCAGGTGCCGGCCGTTCGACGAGGAGCACGAGGGGTTCGTGCCCGGCCAGGGCGCCGGCTGCGTCGTGCTGGAGAGCGCCCGCTCGGCCGCCGCCCGCGGCGCGACGGCGCTGGCCGAGCTGTGCGGCTACGACCTCAAGCTGGACGCCAACAGCCTGCCCGACCCGCGCGAGGAGGGCGAGGCCAAGGTGATGGTCAACGCCATGGCCAACGCGGGCGTCGGGCCGCGCGACATCGACTACGTCAACGCCCACGCCACGGCGACGCCCAGCGGCGACGTGGCCGAGCTGGCCGCGCTGCGCAGGGCGCTGGGCGACAGCTTCGGCCGGCCGTGGGTCAACTCCACCAAGGGGCTGGTCGGCCACTGCATGTGCGCGGCCGGCGTGGTGGAGGCGATCGCGACCGTGGTGCAGATGCGCCGCGGCTTCGTCCATCCCAACCTGAACCTGCGCCATCCGATCAACCGCGACTGCCGGCTCGCACCCGGCAGGCTGCGGGCCGCCGACATCCGTTACGCGCTGTCCAACAGCTTCGGGTTCGGCGGCTTCAACACCTGCATCGTCCTCGGACGCGAGCGTTGACCGACGGCCGACGCATAGCGCCCAGGGTCAGGGGTAGCGAAAAAGAGAGCAAAAAAGGGAGCTGACATGACTACCCAAGGTAAGGGCTCGTACCAGATCACCGGTTGGGACGAGAAGCCCTACGAGGAGAAGAAGGGCCAGCCCAAGCTCACTCAGGCCCACGTCACCAATGCCTGGACCGGCGACATCGAAGGCGAGGGGCAGGCCGAGTACCTGATGGCCTACGCCAGCGACACCGAGGCCAGCTTCGTCGGCCTGCAGAAGGTCGTCGGGAGCGTCCGCGGCAAGAAGGGCTCCTTCGTGCTGCAGGCGACGGGCACCTTCGACGGCGGCGTGGCCAAGGCCGACTGGTCCGTCGTGCCGAACTCCGGCACGGAGGAGCTGAAGGGGCTGAGCGGCAAGGGAGGGTACGTCTCCAAGACCGACGGCTCGGCGGAGGTCACCCTCAACTTCAACCTCAAGTAGGCGCTGCACGCAGGCGAGTACGCGGGGCCGGGGGCTCCGCGTACTCGCATGTCAGGAACTGCTCAGTGTTGAGCAGACCGCCTCGCGCCCGCGCGCGACGATGGCCGCATGGACACTGAAGTGATCGTCGTCGGTGGCGGCCAGAGCGGGCTCGTCGCGGGCTACTACCTGAAACAGGCCGGCATCCCCTTCGTCATCCTCGACGAGGAACCGCGGCTCGGCGAGGCGTGGCGGCAGCGCTGGGACTCCCTGGAGCTGTTCACGATCGCCGAGTACTGTGCCCTGCCCGGCCTGCGCTTCCCCGGCCGGAAGAACCGCTTCCCCACCAAGGAGGAGATGGCCGACTACGTCGAGGCGTACGGCAAGGAGTTCGACCTGCCGGTCAGGCTCGGCACCCGCGTCACCTCCCTGGAGCCGATCGAGGGCGGCTACCGGCTGGAGACCACGAAGGGCACGTACGAGGCGCCGCAGGTGATCATCGCGACCGGCGCCTACCGGGTGCCGAAGGTGCCCGAGCTCGCGGGCAGGCTGGACCCCGAGGTCTACCAGGTGCACACCGGCCGCTACCGCAACCCGTCCCAGGTGCCGGGCGGGACCGTCGTCGTGGTCGGCGCCGCGAACTCCGGCGCCCAGATCGCGCCCGAGCTGGCCGCCGGCCGCCGCGTGCTGCTGTCGCAGGGCTCGCCGCTGCCGCACTTCGGCCGCCGGTTCCTGGGCAAGGGCCTGCACTGGTGGGGCGACAAGTTCGGGCTGATCGCCAAGCCGCTGATGGGCGAGCGCGACCGGCTGCACAAGAAGACGATCCTGGTCGGGCCGAGCCTGAAGAAGCTGGCCAAACG
>NZ_JBSFGJ010000272.1:0-12902 GCF_053596515.1 Nonomuraea sp. NPDC001684 | reverse complement strand
GGCCGCCGGCCCCGCGGGCGCGGGCTCGGCGGTGCTGGAGGTGCTGGGGGTGCGCTTCGAGCTGCGCGCGATCGACCCCATGGGCCGGGCGCGGGTGCGCGCGCGGCCGGGGTTGTGGCGGCTGGCCGAGGCGCTCGACACCACCCGCCGCACCAACACCCGCCATCCGTGGGAGGAGCTGCTCGGCGGCTGAGCCGCCTCACGCCTCGCCGAAGACGTGCGCGGCCAGGCGGGCGCGATGCGTCCGCGGCGGGCACAGGAGCTGGGCGTCGGACGTGGCCCGCTTGAGATACCGGTGCGCCGGATGCTCCCAGGTCACCCCGATCCCGCCGTGCACCTGGATGTTCTCGCCCGCCGCCGTCAGGTAGGCCTCCGCGCAGTACGACCCCGCGACGGCCGCGAAGACCTCCGCCTCTGTGTCCGCCGCCTCCGCCGCCGCCCGTGCCGCCGAGCGGGCGGACTCCACGAGCAGCAGGACGTCGGCCAGCTTGTGTTTGATCGCCTGGAAGGAGCCGATCGGCCGGTCGAACTGCCGGCGCGAGCGGGCGTACTCGGTGGCCATCTCCAGGCAGCGCGCCGCGCCGCCGGTCTGCTCGGCCGCCAGGGCCGCGATCCCTAGGTCGCGTACGCGGGCCCACGACGTCCCCGGGCCCAGCCTTCGTACGGGTGCGCGGTCGAAGGTCAGGGAGACCAGGGGGCGGGTCTCGTCCATGGTCGGGTACGCCGTCCGCCGCGTCGGCTCGGCCTCGACCAGGTGCCCGCCGGTGTAGACGAGCACGATCTCGCCGTCCAGCGCGTACGGCGCCGAGCCCGAGAGCCGGTCGTCCGCCAGCGCCAGGTCCCCGTCGCCCGGCAGCACGACGGTCGCCGTCGCCGCCCCCGAGGCCAGCTCCGGCAGCAGCCGGGCCCGCGCGTCCTCGTCCCCGTCGGCCATGAGCGCGCCGACGGCCAGCACGGCCGACTGCAGGAACGGGTGGGGTGACAGCGCGCGTCCCAGCTCCTCGGCCACGGCCGCCGCCTCGGCCGGGCCGCAGCCCGCGCCGCCGTACCGCTCGGGCACGAGCAGCCCCGCCGCGCCCACGTCCCGCGCGAACGCCTGCCAGGTCGCGTCCGGTCGGTCGGCGAGGTAGGCACGGACGACGGCGCCGAGCTCAACGGAGAGGGTCACCCGAGCATGGTAAACCAAGCGATTGCTTGCCTTAGATACGGATGACCGAAATTTGCCTTTTTTGGATGGATACATAATCTGGATGCGGTCATCCCTAGACATTTCCGGGGGAGGGATTGACCAGGGAATGAAGATGAACCACACCGCAATCGAGTACGCCGACTTCGCCGAATGCGACCGGCGTCTGCGCCGCATGGAACGCCATGTGCTGGCGGCCTTCCTGGCAGGACTGGCCGTCGGCCTCGTCGGCATGCTCACCGCCGGCAAGGGCCCCGAATGGTTCGGCCAGCTCTACGACCCGTACGCCTACCTGACCCTCGCGCTGGTCGTGGGCGCCACCGCGTCGGGGTTCGGCTGGGCGCTGCTGACCACGTTCCTCGCGGCCGTGTCCACCGTGGTCGCGGCCATGGGCGCGAGCGCGCTGCGCGGAGTGGACGGCTTCGACGTCATCGGCGGCGGCGTCGCCGGGCTGAACTGGACGGTCGGCCTGCTCGTCGGCCTCGGCCTGCTCGCCTACGTCACCCGCAGGCGGGACCGCTGGGGCGACCTGGCCGCGGGCGCGATCGGCGCGCTGCTGATCGCCGACGTCGTCGACCGGGCGACCCCCGGCTTCATCGACAGCGAGCAGTCGTTCTGGCCCGGACCCGCCACGGTGGTCGCGCTGCTGGCCGTGGCCCTGGTCGTGGTGCTGCGCAGGAACCGGCGGGCCCGCGTGCGCGCCCTGGCGGTCTCGGCCGTCTTCGCCGGACTGTTCACCGTCTGTCTGGGCGTCTTCGTGGGCGGCTGGCTGCCCCTCTCGGCCTGAGCCCGCGTACCGGCCCCTCTCGGTCTGAGCGGGCGTACCGGCCGCGAGCCCGGCGATCCGGGCCGATCCGGACTCGCGCCCGATTAACCTCGCGCGGCGCGGCTCCCCGAGTCGATAGCCTGTAATCCTTCAGATCCAGGCCCGAGCAAGGAGTAGCCGTGTTGCTGCGCATGTCGTCGTTGTTTCTTCGCACCCTGCGGGACGACCCGGCAGACGCGGAAGTGCCGAGCCACAAGCTCCTCGTCCGCGCCGGCTACGTCCGCCGCGTGGCCCCCGGCATCTACTCGTGGCTGCCCCTCGGCAAGCTGGTGCTGGAGAACGTCACCAGGATCGTCCGCGAGGAGATGAACCGGATGGGCGGCCAGGAGGTGCTCTTCCCCGCCCTGCTGCCCCGCGAGTACTACGAGGCCACCGGCCGCTGGACCGAATACGGCGACACCCTGTTCCGGCTCCAGGACCGCAAGGGCGCCGACTACCTCCTCGGCCCCACGCACGAGGAGCTCTTCACCGACATGGTCAAGGGCGAATACTCCTCGTACAAGGACTACCCGGTCACGCTCTACCAGATCCAGACCAAGTACCGCGACGAAGCCAGGCCCAGGGCCGGCATCCTGCGCGGCCGCGAGTTCCTCATGAAGGACTCCTACTCCTTCGACCTCGACGACGACGGTCTCAAGCGCTCCTACGAGCAGCACCGCGAGACCTACATCCGCACGTTCGAGCGGCTCGGCATCGAGTACAAGATCGTGTTCGCCACCTCGGGCGCGATGGGCGGCTCGGCCTCCGAGGAGTTCCTGGCGCCGACCCCCACCGGCGAGGACACGTTCGTGGCCTGCCACTCCTGCGGCTACGCCGCCAACGCCGAGGCCGTCACCACCACCGCGCCGCCCGCCCGCGACCTCGACGGCGCCGCGCCGATGCGGGTCCTCGACACGCCCGACACCCCGACCATCGAGTCCCTGGTGTCCTACGTCAACGAGCGCCACGGCCTGTCCGTCACCGCCGCCGACACGCTGAAGAACGTCGTCGTCAAGGTCACCACCCCCGGCTCCGACAAGGTCGAGACGCTGATCATCGGCGTGCCCGGCGACCGCGAGGTCGACTTCAAGCGCCTGGAGGCCGCGCTCGCGCCCGGCGAGCCCGCCATCTTCGAGGCCGCCGACTTCGCCGCCCACCCCGGGCTCGTCCGCGGCTACATCGGCCCGCAGATCCTGCGCGAGCTCGGCATCCGCTACCTCGTCGACCCCCGCGTCGTCACCGGCAGCTCCTGGGTCACCGGCGCCAACGAGCCCGGCAAGCACGCCGCCGACGTGGTCGCCGGGCGCGACTTCGTCCCCGACGGCACGATCGAGGCCGCCGAGGTGCGCGCCGGCGACCCCTGCCCCCGCTGCGGCTCCCCGCTGTCCATCGACCGCGGCATCGAGATCGGCCACATCTTCCAGCTCGGCCGCAAGTACGCCGACGCCGCCGGCCTCGACGCCCTCGGCCCCGACGGCAAGCCCGTCCGCATCACCATGGGCTCCTACGGCATCGGCGTCTCGCGGGCCGTGGCCGTCATCGCCGAGCAGGCCCACGACCAGCTCGGCCTGGTGTGGCCGCGCGAGGTCGCGCCCGCCGACGTGCACATCGTCGGCACCGGCAAGGAGAACCAGGTCGAGGCCGCCCTTGAGCTGGCCGGCGAGCTGGAGGCGCAGGGGCTGCGGGTGCTCGTCGACGACCGCGCCCAGGTCTCGCCGGGCGTCAAGTTCAAGGACGCCGAGCTGCTGGGCGTGCCCACGATCGTGGTGATCGGGCGCGGGTTGTCGCAGGGCGTCATCGAGCTGCGCGACCGGGTGACCGGCGTCAAGGAGGAGATCCCCCTCGCCGAGGCCGCCACCCGCATCCTGGCCGCCTGCCGCTGACCCACACCCCACGGGCCGGGTAGCTGTCCCGGCTCCGGTGATGGGGCCGGTCCGCTGCCCGGGCCCGTGATGGGGGCTGTCGTTCCGGTCCGTCCGTGGTGTCGTCAGCTGCCGGAGCGGGACGGTGCCGGCGTGGGAGGCGGCGTCGCGGGCAGGGTGCTGCCCGGCATGCCGGGGAAGGCCGCGGGCGGTGCCGGTTGGAAGGCGTAGGCGCGGGTCGCCGACTCCTGCATGGCCAGGGCGGCGTACTTGCGCAGCGCCGGGTCCGCGGCGGCGGCCAGCTCCAGATAGGCGGCCGTGATGCCGTTCTCCAGCTGCACGGCCAGCCGGGCGGCCTGCGCGGCGCCCGTGGGCACGTACGGCAGCGCGTAGGAGGGCTCCGACTCGTTCGGGCGGCCCCCACGGCCGATGATCAGATTGCGGAGCTGGTCGCGGCGGGCCCGGTGGGCCTCGTACGCGGCGCCGGTCAGGTCCCGCAGGGAGCCGGTCGTACGCGCCCCCAGGAGCCCGTAGGCGAACACGGCGGCGTGCTCGGCGGCCAGAGCCTTGCGCAGCTTCTCGACGTCGTCCCCGGCCATCACGACGCTGCCACCACGATCCTGTTCATCACGATCCCGTTCACGACGACTTGGGCAGCGACACGGCGTGGACCGCCTCGCACGCCCCGATGCTGGCGAGGAGCTGGGCCACGCCGGGGGACAGGCCGGCGAGCTGACGGGGCCGCTGCGCCGCGGCCCGGCGCTCCACGTCCCGCAGCCGTGACAGCGTGGGCTTGGGAGACTTCGACGGCGTGGCACTGGGCGCCGCGCCCGGCGAGGCGGGCGCGGACCCGGCGGGCGAGGAGACGGGCGGGGAGGCGGGCGGCGGGCCCGCGGGCAGGTATTTGCGCAGCTCCGCCAGGTGCGCCTGGTGCCGGGCGCGGAAGGGCTCCAGGGAGTCGGCGCCGCCCGCGATCAGCGCCGAGTAGAGGGCGACCGTGCGCTCCTTGTCGGCGACCACCTGCCGCAGCAGGACGGTCTCGGGCGAGTCGGGCGCCGGGGTCGCGGGCCCGGCGGGACCCGAGGCGCTGCAGGCCGTCAGGGCGGCCGCTCCGCCCGCCAGCACGGCTCGCCTGGAGAGGTGACGCGGGCGCACGGGCTTGGACCTCCGGTGACTACGGACCCGGTGACGAGGGTCCCCAGTGACCGGGGCGCCGACGGCGACGGCTCCAGGTGACTGCGGACGCAGATAGCATCGTACGGGCTGGTGCCCGGGAACGCCGTCAGGCGACGCTCCGCCACTCGACCACGACGAGTGGCGCTCTCTCCGTGCCTCCGTACAGATAGGGTGTCAACTGTCGTCGCTGGCTGCGCAGCCAGACGGCGGAGAGCCAGTGGCGAGGTCCGCCCGGCTGAGACATGACAATAGGGGAGGTCGATATGGGCAGCGCATCATCCCGCGACCACCTGATGAAGCTCCTGGAGCCCGTGGTCGGCGCGGAGGGCCTCGATCTGGAGGACGTCACCGTCACCCAGGCGGGCAAGAGGCGGTTGCTGCGCGTGATCGTCGATCGCGACGGCGGCGCGAGCCTCGACGACATCGCCGACGTGAGCCAGGCCGTCTCCACGGCGCTCGACGAGGACGACGTGATGGGGCAGGCCGCGTACACCCTTGAGGTCTCCTCTCCGGGCGTCGACCGCCCGCTCACCGAGCCGCGCCACTGGCGCCGTGCCGCCAAGCGGCTGGTGAAGGCCGAGATGAGAGACGGCACCGTGGTGGAGGGCCGCGTTCTGGCGGCGGACGAGAGCGGCGTCGACCTCGACGTCGCCGGCGCCGCCCGCCGGCTCGATTACCAGGACCTGACCCGAGGCCGGGTGCAGGTGGAGTTCCGCCGGATCGACGACACCGACGACGTCGACGGCGACGAAGGCTAAGGGGGAAGCCTCGTGGACATCGACATGAGCGTCCTGCGCAGCCTGGAGCGGGAGAAGGACATCTCCTTCGACCTGGTCGTCAAGGCGATCGAGGACGCGCTGCTGATCGCCTACTTCCGCACCGAGGGCGCGGCGCCCAAGGCGCGCGCCCAGCTCGACCGCGGCAGCGGCCACGTCACGATCTGGGCGGCCGAGCTCGACGACGAGGGCGACGTCGTCAGGGAGTTCGACGACACTCCGGGCAACTTCAGCCGGATCGCCGCGACCACCGCCAAGCAGGTCATCCTGCAGCAGCTCCGCGACGCCGAGGACGAGATCAACTTCGGCGAGTTCGCCAGCCGCGAGGGCGAGCTGGTCTCGGGCGTGATCCAGCAGGGCAAGGACCCGCGCGTGGTGCTGGTCGACCTCGGCAAGATCGAGGCCGTGCTGCCGCACGCCGAGCAGGTCCCGGGCGAGGACTACGTGCACGGCGAGCGCATCCGCGCCTACGTGGTGCAGGTGAAGAAGGGCCACAAGGGGCCGTCGGTGACGCTGTCGCGCACCCACCCCGGCCTGGTCAAGAAGCTCTTCGCGCTGGAGGTGCCCGAGATCGCCGACGGCACCGTGGAGATCACCGCGGTGGCCCGCGAGGCCGGCCACCGCACGAAGATCGCGGTCCGGTCGCGCAAGCCGGGCGTCAACGCCAAGGGCGCCTGCATCGGCCCGATGGGCTCGCGCGTCCGCAGCGTGATGGCCGAGCTGCACGGCGAGAAGATCGACATCATCGACTGGTCCGAGGATCCGGGCGAGTTCGTCGGGAATGCGCTGTCGCCGGCCCGTGTTTCCCATGTCGAGGTTCTCGATCTCGAAGGACGGGTCGCACGGGTGACGGTCCCCGACTACCAGCTTTCGCTGGCCATCGGCAAGGAAGGGCAGAACGCCCGGCTTGCCGCCAGGCTCACCGGATGGCGCATTGACATCCGGCCTGACACACAAGCCGAGGATGCTGCCGGTTCCGTAGATGCGTCAACACGGTAAGCTGGAATATGGTGGCCACGCGGCCCCACAGCGCACCTGTGTGGGCTGCAGGGTTCGCACGGCTAAGTCCGAGCTGCTCCGCCTGGTGCGGATCGAGGACCATCTGGTCCCTGATCTGCGAGGACGGCTTTCTGGCCGCGGTGCATCGCTGCATCCGTCCTTGAGCTGTCTGGAGCTCGCCGAGCGTCGCCGAGCGTTCCCGCGCGCGTTCCGCGTGCCGGGACCGCTTGACGTCTCGCGAGTGCGGGCACACCTGGAGGAGGAATCACGAAATGTCATGTAGGACGCCGAGTTGATGGGCGGAGTCAGATTGCTATGAGCGCCTGATGAGCACGCGGCGATGAAGACGTCAAGTTAACGACGGTCCGGACGGCACAGCCAGCCTCCCGGGCCGAGTAAGGGAGTGCAGTGGCGAAGGTCCGGGTATACGAGCTCGCTAAGGAGTTCGGCGTAGAGAGCAAGGTCGTCATGGCCAAGCTCCAAGAGATGGGGGAGTTCGTCCGTTCGGCGTCCTCGACCATCGAGGCGCCGGTGGTCCGCAGGCTCACCGAAGCTCTGGGCGCATCGAAGGGTGGGCCCTCCAGGGGCGGCGGTTCGTCGTCCAACAGGCCGCAGCCGCCCAAGGCTGCGCCCCGTCCGGCAGAACACCAGGCCGGCAACGGCGCCGCGGAGGCGCCGACCCCTACTCCTCCGCGTCCGGGTCCGGCTCCGCGGCCGGGGCCGCGTCCCGGCCCCGCGGGTCCCGCGGGCGGCGCGCAGCCGCGTCCGCCGGTGCCGATGCCCCACCAGCCGCAGCAGCAGCCCGAGGCTGCGCGCGGCGAGACCTCCGGGGCTCCGCAGGCCCGCTTCGAGAGCGCGGCCGGTTCCGGCGCGCCCGCCCGTCCGACTCCGGGGCCGCGTCCGGGTCCCGCCGCCCGTCCGGGTCCCAAGCCCGGTCCGGCGCCTCGTCCCGGGCAGCCTTCCGGTGGTGGCGGCGGCGGTCAGCAGCAGGCCCCGCGTCCGGGTGCGCCCGCAGGCGGCGGCCCGCGTCCTGGTCCCGGTCCCAAGCCGGGTCCGCGTGGCCCGCGTCCGGGCAACAACCCGTTCTCGTCCAACGCCAGCGGCATGGGCCAGTCGCGTCCGCCGCGTCCCGGCGGCAACCGCGACGGCGGTGGCCCCGGTCAGCGCGAGCGTCGTGAGGGTCCGCCGCGTGACGGCGCGATGCCGCGTCCGCCGCGTCCCGGTGGCGGCGGCGAGGCCGGTCCGCGTCCCGCGGGTCCGCGTCCCGGTCCGCCCGGTGCGGCCGGTCCGCGTCCGGGTCCCGGCGCCGGTGGTCCGCGTCCGGGTGGGCCGCGTCCCAACCCGATGATGATGCCGCAGGGTCGTCCTGCCGGTCCGGGCGGTGGCCCGCGTCCCGGTGGCGGCGGCGGTGGCGGTCGTCCCGGCGGCGGTGGCGGCGGTGGCCGTCCCGGCGGTGGCGGCGGTCGTCCCGGTGGCGGCGGCGGCTTCGCCGGTCGTCCCGGTGGCGGCGGCGCAGGTCCCCGTACCGGCACCGGTGGTCCCGGTGGCGGCGGCGGTGGCTTCGGCGGTCGTCCGGGTGGCGGCGGCCGTGGTCGCGGCGGTGGCACGGCGGGCGCGTTCGGGCGTCCCGGCGGCCGTCCCGCGCGTGGTCGTAAGAGCAAGCGTCAGAGGCGCCAGGAGTTCGACAACATGTCGGCGCCGGCGATCGGCGGTGTGCAGGTCGCTCGCGGCAACGGCGCGACGATCCGCCTGCCGCGCGGCGCGTCGCTGTCCGACTTCGCCGACCGTATCGGCGCGAACCCCGCCTCGCTCGTGCAGATCATGCTGCACCTCGGCGAGATGGTGACCGCGACCCAGTCGGTCAACGAGGAGACGTTGCAGCTCCTCGGCGCCGAGCTCGACTACAACATCCAGGTCGTCAGCCCGGAGGAGGAGGACCGCGAGCTTCTCGAGGCCTTCGACATCGAGTTCGGCGAGGATGAGGGCGACGAGGGCGACCTCGCCGCGCGTCCGCCGGTCGTGACCGTCATGGGTCACGTCGACCACGGTAAGACCAAGCTGCTCGACGCCATCCGCAAGACCAACGTGGTGGCGCGCGAGGCCGGTGGCATCACCCAGCACATCGGTGCCTACCAGGTCGCCACGACGCACGAGGGCGAAGACCGCAAGGTCACCTTCATCGACACCCCGGGTCACGAGGCGTTCACCGCCATGCGTGCCCGAGGCGCCAAGTCCACCGACATCGCGGTGCTGGTGGTCGCGGCCGACGACGGCGTGAAGCCGCAGACGATCGAGGCGCTCAACCACGCCCAGGCGGCCGACGTTCCGGTCGTGGTCGCGGTGAACAAGGTCGACAAGGAGGGTGCCGACCCCAACAAGGTCCGCGCCCAGCTCACCGAGTACGGCCTGGTCGCCGAGGAGTACGGCGGCTCGACCCTCTTCGTCGACATCTCGGCGAAGAACGGCACGGGCATCGACAACCTCCTCGAGGCGATCCTGCTCACCGCCGACGCCGAGCTCGACCTGCGGGCCAACCCGACGATGGACGCCCAGGGCATCGCGATCGAGGCGCACCTCGACAAGGGCCGCGGCCCTGTCGCGACCGTCCTGGTCCAGCGCGGCACGCTGCGCGTGGGCGACTCGATCGTGTGTGGCGAGGCCTTCGGCCGCGTCCGCGCGATGCTCGACGACAACGGCGACCCGGTCGAGGAGGCCACGCCGTCCCGTCCGGTCCTGGTCATGGGTCTGACGGCCGTGCCGAGCGCCGGTGACAACTTCATCGTCGTCACCGACGACCGGATGGCCCGCCAGATCGCCCAGCAGCGCGCGGCGCGCAAGCGCAGCGCCGACATGGCGAAGTCGAGCCGTCGCCGCACCCTCGAAGAGCTGTTCAGCGACCTTGAGAAGGGTCGCGTCGACGAGCTCAAGCTCATCATCAAGGGTGACGTGTCCGGTTCGGTGGAGGCCCTGGAAGACGCCCTGCTCAAGATCGACGTCGGCGACGAGGTCAGGCTCCGTGTCCTGCACCGCGCGGTCGGCGCCATCACCGAGTACGACGTCAACCTGGCCGTCGCCGACGACAACGCGGTCATTATCGGCTTCAACGTCCGCCCCGAGCCTCGGGCGCGCGACCTGGCCGAGCGCGAGGGCGTCGACATCCGCTACTACTCGGTCATCTACCAGGCGATCGAGGAGATCGAAGCGGCGCTCAAGGGCATGCTCAAGCCCGAGTTCGAAGAGGTCCAGATGGGCACCGCAGAAGTCCGCGAGGTCTTCAAGGTGCCGAAGATCGGCAACGTCGCCGGTTCGCTGGTCCGCTCCGGCACGATCGTCCGCAACAGCAAGGCCAGGGTGATCCGCGATGGCGTCGTCATCGCCGACAACCTGACCGTCTCGTCCCTGCGTCGCTTCAAGGATGACGCCACCGAGGTCCGCGAGGGCTTCGAGTGCGGCATCGGTGTCGGTTACAACGACATCCGGATCGACGACACGATCGAGACGTTCGAGATGCGGGAGAAGCCGCGGGTCTGACCCGCGGCCGGGCGCCCGGCGGAACCTCCGCCGGGCGCCTCTCGCACGCCCGGGCCCCCTTCCCACCGCAGCGGGCCGGTCGTGCTTCCACCCCACCAGGCCAAGCGGTGGTTTCACACGATGTATGTGGGTGCTCTGACCCTGGACATCCTGCTCGGCGACGTGCGTTCGCTGAAGCAGAAGCGCTCTGTCGTCCGGCCTCTGATCGCCGAGCTGCAGCGACGTTACCCGTCCATCGCGGTGGCCGAGACCGGCCATCTTGACCTGCATCGCAGGTGCGAGGTGGGCGTCGCGGTGATCTCCGCCTCCGCGGGTAACTGCAAAGAGGTGATGGACGCCTGCGAGCGGATGGTGGCCTTCCGCCCTGAGATCGAGTTGCTGTCAGCCAGACAGCGCCTCTACAACGACGAAGATTGAACGACAGCACGGCCAGGTCGTGCGTGAGGGGGAGCGAACATGGTGGATGCCGCACGAGCGAGCAAGCTCGCCGACCGCATCCAGCAGATCGTCGCCGAGATGCTGGAGCGCCGGATCAAGGACCCGCGCCTGGGCTTCGTCACCGTGACCGACACGCGGATCACGGCTGACCTGCGTGACGCGACGGTGTTCTACACAGTGTTCGGCTCCGACGCGGAGCGGTCCGACACCGCGGCCGCCCTGGAGAGTGCCAAGGGCATCATCCGCGCCGAGGTGGGCCGCCAGACCGGCGTGCGCTTCACCCCGACGCTGACGTTCCGGCACGACCCGCTGCCCGACAGCGCCCGCCAGCTCGACGACCTGATCAACGCCGCCAGGGCGCGGGACGCCGAGGTGGCGCGCCGGGCCGAGGGCGCGGCCTACGCCGGCGAGGCCGACCCCTACAAGAAGCCCGATGAGGGTGAGGACGACCAGGCGTGACGTCGCACGTGCGCGCCCGAGCCGAGCAGCCCTCCCAGGAGGCCACGGACATCCCCGAGGCCTCCTGGGAGCGCGCGGTCCAGCTCATCGGCCAGGTCGACGAGGTCGCCCTGGCCTGTCACGTGTCGCCCGACGGCGACGCGCTCGGCTCGATGCTGGCCGTCGGTTACGTGCTGCGCTCGATCGGCAAGCGGGTCGTGGCCTCCTTCGGTGACCAGTACTTCGCGGTGCCGCGGATCCTGCGGTTCCTGCCGGGGCAGGAGATGTTGTGCCCGCCGGCCGACTATCCCGAGGCCCCGGCGTTGATGATCACCTTCGACTCCTCCACGTTCGAGCGGCTGGGCCTGCTCAGCCCCAACGCGGCCAGGGCGGAGGAGGTCATCGTGATCGACCACCACCCGTCCAACGCCGGGTTCGGCACGCACAGCCTCATCGACCCGCGGGCGGCGGCCACGGCCATGCTGGCCGAGCAGCTCATCTACCGGCTCGGTGGCAGCCTCGACCGGGACATCGCCACCTGCCTGTACACCGGCCTGGTGACCGACACGGGCTCCTTCCGCTACGCCTCGACCACCCCGGCCGTGCACCGGATGGCGTCCCGGCTGGTGGCCACGGGCCTGCACACCGACGAGATCGCCCGCGAGCTGTGGGACCGCTCGCCGTTCGGCTACCTCAAGGTGCTGGCCAGGGCGCTCGACCGGGTGCAGCTGGAGGGCTCGATGGTCTGGACGTACGTGCCGCGGGTCGACCGGGCCGCGTACGGGCTGCCGTACTCGGAGATCGAGGGCATGATCGACATCGTCCGCCGTACCGACGAGGCCGAGATCGCGGTCGTGCTCAAGGAGGACGACCACGGCGACTGGCAGGTGTCGACCAGGTCCAAGGGCGGGGTCGACGTGGCGGCCGTGTGCGCCGCGCTGGGCGGCGGCGGGCATCACAACGCGGCCGGGTTCACCTCCTACGACAGCGTGGAGGAGACCATGGCCAAGTTCAGACGAGAGCTGGGGAAGGCTGGATGGCCGAGAGCGGTCTGATCATCGTCGACAAGCCGGGCGAGTGGACCTCGCACGACGTGGTGGCCAAGATGCGGCGCATCGCGGGCACCCGCCGCGTCGGGCACGCCGGCACGCTCGACCCGATGGCCACGGGCGTGCTGGTGATCGGGGTGGAGAAGGCGACCAGGCTGCTCGGGCACCTGGCGCTGACCGAGAAGGTCTACGAGGCCACGATCCGGCTGGGCGTGTCCACCAACACCGACGACGCCGAGGGCGAGACCGTGGCCACGGCGTCGGCGGCGGAGGTGGGCGCGGCCGAGGTGCACAAGGGCGTCGAGGCGCTCACCGGGGCCATCATGCAGGTGCCGCCGCAGGTCAGCGCCATCAAGGTCAACGGGCAGCGGGCGTACAAGATGGCCCGCGCGGGCGAGGAGGTCGCGCTCGCGGCCCGGCCCGTCACCGTGTACGGCTTCGACGTGCTCGACATCAGGGCCGCCGGCGACGTCGTGGACGTCGACGCGGTCGTCACCTGCTCCAGCGGCACCTACATCCGGGCCCTGGCCCGCGACCTGGGGGCCGCGCTCGGCGTCGGCGGCCACCTGACGAGCCTGCGCCGGACCCGGGTGGGCCCCTACGACCTGTCGCTGGCCCGCGGCATCGACCAGCTCGCCGAGG
>NZ_JBSFGJ010000271.1:0-12912 GCF_053596515.1 Nonomuraea sp. NPDC001684 | reverse complement strand
GGTCCGGGCACCGGCTACGGCATCGTCGGCGGCTATCTGGACCTGATCCTCGGCCTGGCCGCCGTCGTCCTCGGCGTCCTCGTCCTGAACCGCGCCCGCCGCACGACCTGACCGCCGAACAGCGCGAGTCCCGTGACGCGAAGGCTTCCCCGGTGGCTCGGCCCGTGAGCCGGGGGCCGCGACCGCGGCGGATGCCGAGCAGGCCGATCTTCGTTCAAGAGGTCAAGGTCAGGGCAGTTGCGGGTCATGGACGAACAGGACAAGCTGCCCGAGGACATGCCGCCCGCGGTCGGACGGGTCAACGGGGAGAGCGACACCACCGCCGCGCGGGCGGCGGTCGAGGTGAGGGACACTCCCCGGCCGATCCCCGCCGAGCCGGTCGAGCCACCGCCCGATCCGGAGGAGAAGGTCGCGCAGGAGCGGCGCGAGGTGGCCGAGGAGTCCGTCGAGGCCGAGGAACCGGGCGTGGAGCCGGACGTGGAGCCGACCGACTGACCACCTGCCCACCACCTGCCCACCATCCGCCCATCCGCGACGCCCGCCCGTCCGTCCGCCCATCAGGACGCCGGCCCGCCGGGACGATCCGCCGGGGCGTCAGGAGGGCAGGAGGGCGTGGGAGAGCTGGTCGGCGCTCCAGTTCTCCCACTGCGCCGGCGTCCAGCCGCACTCACGGGTCATCACCAGGAACAGGTCCGGTGACAGCAGCCCGACGGTGATGTCGGTGGCCCGCTCGGCGGTCAGGCCGGGCCGCAGGGCGTGCAGGCGGTCGAGGATGGCGACGACCTGCCCGTGGGCGGTGTGCCGCTGCTCGCTGTTGACGGCCCACTGGGCGGCCATGTCGGCGTCCGTGGCCGCCGCGTCGCGGACCACGGCCAGGACGGGGGCGACGCGGCCGAGGATGACGCCGCTCTGGTGCACCCACCCCCTCACGACCTCCCTCGGGTCTCGCGACGCCTGCAAGGCCGCGAACCACGGACGTTCCAGCAGCGGCACGGGCTCGTCGTCACCGGCCGAGGCGACGTCGACCACGTGCTTGAGCAGCCCGCTCTTGGTGCCGTAGTGGAAGTACACCGTCTGCACCGAGACCCCGGCCGCGTCGGCGACCTGCTGGAAGGTCGTACCGGCGTAGCCCCGCACGACGAACAGCCCCTGGGCGGCGTTCACGATCCGGCTTCTGGTCTGGGCCGAGCGCCGCTTGGGGCTCTTGACGTCATCCATCGATTTAGAGTACCACTTTAGAGTAGCACTTTAGAGTGAAGCTACAAGGGGTGGTGAGGCATGACGTCCATCGCGATCCGGCTCCACACGCTGCGGAGACGGCCATGAGCGCGCTCCATCTGCCGGCCGGCGGCGGCGCCGTCCACCCGTTCCTCGGCACCACCATGACCGTGAAGGCGGGCGGGCCGGAGACCGGCGACCGGCTCACCGTCATCGAGCAGGAATGCCCGCCGGGCTTCGCCACGCCCCTGCACGTGCACCGGGACGACGACGAGGCGTTCTACGTGCTGTCGGGGACGGCGCGGATGCACTGCGGCGAGCGGTCATGGCAGGTCGCCGCCGGGGCCTTCGTCCTGCTCCCCCGCCGGGTGCCGCACGCCTTCGCCAACGTCCAGGACGCTCCTCTGCGTCTGCTCCAGCTCACCTGGCCCGCCGGATTCGAACACTTCGCCGCCGAGGTCGCGGCCGGGGACGTCGATCCCGGCCATCTGGCCGAGGTCGCCGCCCGTCACGGCTACCAGGTCATCGGCCCGCCCCCGGACACCGCCGTCCGCCCCCCGGCACACCCCCCATGCCCCGAGGAGTCCTCATGAATGGCGTCCGCAAGACCGCCGGCGTGCTCGTGTCCGCCGTCGTCCTCACGTCGTCCGTCACCGCGACGGCCGGCGCGTCCGCCCTGGAGCAGAAGACGTACGTCTGGCGCGGCTACCTCTCGGCGGGCCAATGCACGATCGAGCCCGGCGCCACCTGGACCCTGTACTCCAACGGCACGGCGCGCCTGGACGCCACCGTCTCCAGCCTCGGCGACGACGACGCCTGGCTGATGTGGGCGCACCTGAAGGACGGCGCCGGCGCCCTGCTCGGCGACATCCGCGTGTACGGCAGCACCAGCACCAAGTTCGTCAAGAACCTGCACGACCGCCGGACCTATCGCTGGATCGCCAAGGGCCAGTTCGACCCCGACCTGTTCGACCTGGTCAAGCGCATGTCACTGAGCAAGCACTGCTGAGCCGCCCGAACGCTCCCGCACCAGGCCCCACCAGGCCCCACCGCACGCGCGCCGACACCTTCGACGAGAGGACGCCCATGAGCCGCGCAGCCTCACCATCCCGAACCGGCACGGCCGCCGCCCTGCTCGCGGCGACCTTCTGCCTCGCCACACCGGCGCCCGCGGCGGCGGCCGGCAGCGCGTGCGACCCGGCGCTGGTGGCGCCGTCCGGCAGTCTCATCGGCGGCCTGTGGCGCTCCAACGGCGGCGAGCGCAGCGTGTACGGCTGCCCCACCACCAAGGAGTACGGATACCCGGACAAGAAGGGCTCCTGGCAACGCTTCACCAACGGCAAGATCGTCTGGTCGCCGAACCTCGGCGACGGCGCCCTGGTCCGCGTCTACCGGAAGGGCCAGAACCTCGTCTTCAAGTGGAGCGGCCTCGGCCGCGACTGGGACTTCTTCAACGTCCGCTGGAGCAAGGACGGCGGCAAGGCCACCCAGGTCCGGACGGGCCGGCTGACCGCCTGGAGCGGCCAGTACGTGATGGCCCCCTACGTACGGGACGGCGTCGGCACCACGACCAACGGCCACGAGGTCAACACGTTCGCCTTCGTCGTCCAGGGCTGCGACCGTGCGACCTTCGGCTCCGACTGCGGCCCCTGGAGCATCCCCACCTCCATCGGCCTCGCCCACTGACCAGCCTCGCCGCGGGGACGGCCGGAAGCGTCGCCCGCGCCCGCGCCGAACGTCCGTTCGCCGCTCATCAGGGCAGGCGGGCGTGTTCGGCTCGGGTGGCGGCGATCCGCTCACGCGCGAGCGTACGGGCCCGTTCGGTGTGGTCGCCGGTGAGCCGGGCGAGGATCGTGGCGAGCGGCCTGATCCGGCCCCAGCCGCCCCAGTGCCCCTCGGGAATCTCGGTGGGGAACACCCAGATCCGGCTGGCGTCACGCGGCCAGGCGCCGTTCTCCGCGTCGAGGATCGCCTCGGTGACCTCGGCGATGACGCTCGCCCGCTGCTGCGCGTCGAGCTGGCCCTCGGGGACGGACGGGACGACCTTGTAGCGAGGTGCGTCCGCGGGTTCTCCGCCGACGTAGACGCCGGCCGGTCGATGCAGCCAGAGCCAGGAGACGGAACGGCTCACCGGGTCGGCGGGGTCGAATCCCTCGTTGCGGATGAGGATCTCGGTGATGCGGTTCAGCAGGGCCGCCTCGGCGTCCGGCTGGAGCGCGCCGTCGGGAATGTACACGTCGAGCATGGGCATGGTCGCTCTCCTTCTGAGTTTAATTCTTCAACTCAGGCCGGAGTCTACGAGGGCTGAGTACAACTTGTAAACCCAGACGGGTACACTCACCCCATGGAGACGCGGCGAATCGACCCGGTGAACTGCTCGGTGGCGCGCGCCCTCTCGGTGGTCGGGGAGCGCTGGTCGCTGCTGATCGTTCGCGAAGCGCTGGACGGCGCGCGCCGGTTCGGAGAGTTCCAGTCCCGCCTCGGGATCGCCAGAAATCTCCTGGCGACCCGGCTCGAGACCTTGGTGACCGCGGGAGTGATGCGCCGCGCGCCCTACCAGGATCCCGGGGATCGGCAGCGCTTCGCCTACGAGCTCACCGAGCAGGGCCGGGCGTTGCGACCCACGCTCGTGGCGCTCCTGGAATGGGGCGACACGTACCTCGCCGATCCGCAGGGCCCGTCGGTCATCGTCCGGCACCGGCCCGTCGACGATGCGAGCTCCTGCGACGAGCCGGTCAAGGTCGTCCTCGAGTGCGCCGCGGGGCACCGCCACCTCGCCCCGGAAGACGTCTGCCGCACGCCCGGGCCAGGCGCGCGCTTCGTGGAGAGCTCCTGAGATCCCAGGATCGCACTGTCCCTCCCGCGAGGACGGTGGCGTCAGTGCGACAGCGGCGCATCCGTGGTGTCGACCAGTTCGCAGTCGGCCACCGGCCCCTCGGCGACGCGCGCCCAGATCCCGGCGACGTTCCTCTCCTCGCTGACACTGAACTCCAGCACGCCCGTCTGCCCCTCCTTGATCACCTTGGGGTCGATGACGAAGCCGGCCTCATGCCCCTCGGGCGGCGGGAACACCGACAGCGGCGCCTCCTCCTGGCTCAGGAAACGGGCCGCGCGCGGCTCCGGGCCGCACTTCTTGCCGTCGGGCACGTAGCTGACCACCACGTTCGCCCCCAGGCCCCGCAGCTCGGCCTGCAGCCCCTCGGGGTCCTGCGCCTCGCTGATGCTGATGTCGATCAACCCGTCGGACGCCCTGGACACCGCGTACGCCGGCCCCCCGAACAGCAGCGGGACGGCGACGGCCACGGCGGCCGCCAGCGCCCCGACGGGAGCCAGCAGCCCGACCCGGGACGGACGAGTACGGGGCGCCTTCTCGATCTCGGTCATCACGAACTCCTTGAGCAGTTGGCGACGGCCCTCGGGAAGATCACGCTCAACCGGCACGTTCATCGGACCTCCTCCTTGGCAGGGCCTCGGTCACCTGTTACCTGTCGGCTCGTCCCGGCGAGTTCCCCGAATCCTGCGATTTCTCCGCGTTCCCCGGGTTCCCCAGGTTCCCCGTGTTCCGTGAGTCCGTCGCGTTCCGCGAACTCGGCGAGCTTCCTGCGAGCCCGCGACAGGCGGGACCGCACGGTGCCCACCGGCACGCCCAGCGCCTCGGCGGCCTGGGCGTAGTCCAGCGCGGCCCAGACGCACAGCGCGAACACGTCCTGCTCCTGCTTGCGGAGCCTGCCGAACGCCCGCCTGACGGCGGCCAGCCGTTCGGCGTCGTCGATGCGCCCGACCACCTCCTCGGCGAAGTCCGGCACCGACTCGCCCTTGGAGATCCTGGCCAGGGCGTCGTCATGGCGGCGGGCGGCCCTGCGGACGTTACGGGAGACGTTGGTCGCGATGCCGAGCAGCCACGGCCGCAGCGAGCCGCCCTCGGGATCGATCTTCGCGCGTAATCGCCAGGCTTCCAGGAACGTCAACGCCATGACGTCCTCCGCCTCGCTCCAGTTGGCCGTCAGGCGGAAGGCATGGTTGTAGACGGCCTTGGCGTACTCGTCGAAGAGTCGCGAGAAGGCCGCCCGATCCCCAGCTCGGATCCGGGCACGCATCGACATATCCACATATCAGTACTGTCCGCCCACCACCCCGAGTTCCCGAACACCTGCCACATCCTCGGCCGCGTGGTCCTGACCGCCACCGCCGAGCCCCCGCCGGCCCGCGACCCCCGATCGACGCCGTTCGACGGCCACCTGGAGGAACGGACCGATGCCCGCACGCCGCACGGAGAGGGCATCGGCCGATCCTGACGGTCGCCGTCGACGGCCGGCTCCACCGGTGAAGGGCTCCCGACCATGACCGAGGGCCTTCACCGGCGTTTCGTCGCCTTCCGGGTCAGACGCGGCGCTCGTCGACGCCCACGGCGCCGACGCCCGTGCCGAGCCGGCCGCAGACGCCCTGCGACTGGCCCGAACGACCCGGCGGGAGATCGACCCAGTCGCCGACGACGTCGGGCGCCCAGCCGCAGGTGATCACGGCCCGGAACCGCCAGGTCTGGCCCGTCGGGTTGCTGCACATCGCGATGCCGAGGTAGTTGTCGTTGTTGTGGACGAAGGTGTCGCAGTCGAGGACCGTGGCGGCCGACGCGGGCGCGGTGAACCCCAGCGACAGCAGGGCGACGGCCCCGGCGACGACCGCCGCGACATGCCTTGTCTTGCGCAATGCCCCTCCTGAACGAACGCTTGCCTGTCACTTACCGTCATGCAGCGTACGCAAAGAGTGGCGGCGACGGAAGGCGCGGTCTCGTCAGGAGTCGCTTCCCCGGGATGTCGGCGGGGCGGGGCGTTCATGCCGTGTTGGTCGGCGAGGGCCACGATCGTCCGCTCCCCTGCCACGGCTGGTCGCCGAAGGCCGGGGTGAGCTCGTACAGGAGCCGTTGGGGGCCCTGGTAGAAGGCGGCCAGCAGCGGGGGCTCCGCCTCCAGTTCGGCGGCCAGGACGTCGAGCGCGGCGGGCAGGTCGACGTCCGCGGTCGCCACCGCGACGCAGGCACAACCGGCCAGTTCGGCGGCCAGCGGCTGGATCGCCCCCGTGAACAGGCCGGCGATCGGGTGCGGCACCACCTCCTGACGCAGTGCGTCCATGACGAGGGCGGCGATGCTGTGGAGGTGCGGGAAGCGCGCCGCGGTGGCGATCATCGCCTCGCGCACCGGTCCGGCGTCGGGGCCGGGACGGGCGACCACCCGCAGGTGCCGGGGCGTCAGAGGAAGCCAGGTCCAGTCGATGGTGTCGGCGTCGGCCACCACGACGTCGTCCCGATCGTCGGTCAAGGCCCGCAGCGCCGGGACGTCGGCCCCGCCGCACAGCAGAAGCGTCGCCGGGGGCAACATCCGATCGACGGACGGGAAGAGCGGCGGCGCGAGTGGCGGCGCGGGCGCGAGCCGCGGACGCGCCCCCTCCCCGAGCCCCGCGCCACCAGCCACCCCCAACCGACCCGCCTCCCGCCCCAGAGCCGCGCGACCGGCCACCGACCAGCCTGCCTCCTGACCGAGAGCCGCACCACCGGCCCTCCCCGATCGGCCCGTCTCCTGATCGGCGTCCCCTGGACGGGCCGGGGCGGGCACGAGCCCGGCACCGGCCTGCGGCCACGCGCGCCGTTCCGCCGCTTCGCCGCGCCGGGCGAGCTCTGCGGGCCTGTAGCGCGGGGCCGGCCCTGGGTGTTCGTCACGCAGGGTCGGCTCTGGGGGTTCGTCGCGCGGGGCCCGCTCTGGGGGGCCGTCGCGCTGGGCGAGTTCGGCGGGTTCGTCGCGCCACGGCGGTTCTATCTGGTCGAGGAGCAGGGAAGGGCCGCCGTGCGCGGCCGGAGCCGGTGTGGGGGCGGAGCCGTTCGGTGCCGGTGCGGGGGTGTTCAGGGCGGCGGCGGGGTGGAGGGGCTCGCCTGGCCGCCAGGGGCCGTCGGCGGCGAGCGGGGAGACGGCGGTGGCGGCGGGGACGATGGCGCGGACCAGCGCGACCGCGTCCTCGCCCGCCCCGCACTCCAGGAAGACCTCCGCGCCACGGGCGGCCAGTCCCCGGACGGCCTGGTGGAAGTGCACGGCGACGACCATGGCGTCGGCGGTGACGGCGACGGGATCGTCGTCGGGGGTGAGCAGACGTCCCAGCGTCGGCGAGAACACCGGCCAGCGCGCCGGAGCCGTCCTGACGCCGGGCATGCGCCCTTTCAGGTCGGCGGCCGCGGCGGCGACCGCGGGCGTGTGGGCGGGGTGCGGAACCCGGAGAACGGCGCTCGCCCAGCCCAGATGTCCGGCGATCCGGGCCGCCTGCGGCATCAGCTCGCGCGGCCCCGACAGGATGCACCGCCGCGGCGTGTCGTCGCAGCCGACCACGAGATGGGGATGGTCGAGCAGCGCGACCAGGTGCCGGGCCTGCACGGCCGAGACGTCGAGGGACATCATCGCGCCCGGCCAGCCCAGGCCGGTCAGTGCGCGGCTGCGCGCGCAGGCCAGGCGCGCCCCGTCGCCCGCGCTCAGCACCCCGGCGGCGACCAGGGCCCACAGCTCCCCGAGGCCGTGGCCCACCAGCGCGTACGGCTGGAGCCCCTCCCGTACGAGGGTGTCGAAAGTGGCTAACGACACCGCCATCAGGGCCAGGTAATGGCTCTCGGGGCCGGGCGGGCGGGGGGCGTCCGGGGTGAGGAGGTAGTGGCTGAGCCGTGGCGAGCCGTACTCGGCGGCGGCCGCGTCGATCTCCGCCAGGAGCTCCGGGACGGCCGGCGTACGGGCGGCCAGGGGCGCCAGCACCCCGGCGGCGGGCATGGCTACGCTGCCCGGGAAGACCGCGACGACTTTGCTGCGCATGTAGTCCCTTCCTGGAGGCGGGGCTTTGCGGCGCACGGGAAAGGACCGGCGAAGGGCGCGTTCTTGGCGAACTGATCGTGCCCGTCGCCGGTGTCCGTCCGGCCGAACGACTGATACCGCTCGCACACGATAAGTAGTCGTGCCATTGCGACACGTCACCCTATCGACGGAGAAACTCGCCTATAGCCGTCCGCACCTCTTGCGATCAGGCCCCCGAAGTGTGCACTCGGCTCGCGGCATCACTTTGAGTGATTGGTTAGTCACTTATGGCGGCCGGGATTCTGGGGAGCGCGTCCGTCCTGGTGATACGAACGGGTGGGTCAGTGCGACCCGGGGGGTGCGCGATGGAATTCTGCCCGGAAGAGCTCGGCGGCGGCCACGGTGACGACGGACGAGCCGGGCCCGCCGCCGGGCGCGGGGTGCTGCACGGCGCGTTCGCGGTGCTGGAGGAGCTCGCGCGGGTGGAGGAGGCCGGGCTGACGCAGCTCGCCGTGGCCACCGGCCTGCCCAAGGCGACCGCCCACCGGTTGTTGTGCCGGCTCACCGACCTCGGCCTGGTCCACCGCGAGGACGGCGGCCGCTACCGCATCGGCACGCGGATGTTCCGCTGGGGTCAGCGCTGGTCACCGGCCCAGGTGCTGAGCACGGCCGCCGTGCGGCCGCTGCGCCGGCTGGCCGCCGCTGGATGCGCGGTGACCATCGCGGTCAGGGACGGCGACGACGTCATCGTCGTCTCGGGGATCGGCGACCCGGCCGTGGACGAGGTCTTCCGCATGCGTCCCGGCCTGGTGCTGCCGGTGGCCAGCGCCGCCGAGGTCGTGCTGGCGGTGGGCAACCCGGTGTCGGGCCGCCGTCCCGATCCCGGTCGGAGCCTGCCGGAGGGGCACTCCCCGGCCGAGTGGGCGCGGCGGGTCGGCGACGCCCGCGAGCGGCGGGTGGCCTTCGACTTCGAGGCGGCCCTGCCGCCCCTGGGCTGTGTGGCCGCCCCCGTGCGCGCGCCGACGGGGGCCGTGGTGGCCGCGGCGGCCGTCGTGGTGGTCGGCACGAACCGGCTGCCCTTGCTGGCCGACGCCGTACGCGAGACCGCGGCGTGCATCAGCGCCAATCTGGCCCGGGTGCCGGGAGCGGGCCGTGCCCTGAGCCTGCTGGCCGCCCCGGAAGGCCCGCCACCCGGCCGGTAGATCGCCACCGACCGATAGGCCCGCCACCCGACCGGTAGGTCGCCCACCGTCCCAAGGCCATGAGCCATGCACCCAAGAGGCCATGACCGGCGGCCGTCGCCGCCGGTCACGGCCGGGCGGTCCGGCTAGGCGTCGAAGTCGATGACCAGCCGCCCCAGCCGGGCGCGCAGCGGGACGCTGTCGGCGTGCGCGAGCCGCTCGCCCACCGGGATCCGCTCCGGCGCACCACCCCCGGCCGCGTCGATGACGACCGTCTCGTCGGCCGTGCCGGGGTCGGTGCGGTAGCGTTCGCGCTCCTCGACCAGGAGGCGGTACTGCCAGACGATGTCCAGCACCGCCGGCGGGATCACCGCCGACCACTGGTAGCCGGCCCCGGCCGTGCCGCAGGCCAGTTCGGCCTTGATCGGCGTGTCCGTCCAGTCGAGCTCCTCCGCGCTGGTGAAGGGCCGCCGCTGGACGGTCGCGGTGACGCGGTGGCTCGCCGCGACCCCGGGCAGCCCGGCACCGGCCGACGCGCCGAGCTCGGTGGCGGCGGCGGGCCCGGCGAGGACGACGCGCAGCCCCCCGCCGGACACCTCCTCGACCGTCAGCGTCCGGAGCGGCACGAGCTGCGCGAACTCGGCCTGCACCACCGGCGACAGCTCCAGCCCGGTCAGCGCGTGCGGCTGGTAGCGGGCCAGGGCCAGGCGCAGGTACGGGAAGCAGGCCGACGCCTGGCCGGCCGTGCCCAGGTCCACGTCCACGTCGGCGAACCACAGGCGCTTGTCCGCGTCGTACGACGGCTCGTACGCCACGACGGCCCCCATCAGCTCGCGGCCCTCCCCCGACTCGGCCAGTCGCAGCCCGACGGCGGTGACGGGGCCGGGGAAGTTGCCGGGAGCGGGCGGGGGCAGCACGGTCGCGTCCGACCAGACGGGGTCGGTGCCCCACCGGGTCGCCAGCCGGCCGGGCAGCGCGTCGCCCCCGGGCGGGTCGAGGACGACCGCCAGCAACTCGTCGTCGCCGGAGGAGAACCACGGCCGGTCCAAGTGGACCCGGACGCCGGCCCCGTCGCGTACCGACACCAGACGCCGCTCGCGGCGGTCCTCCTGCCGGCTCCACCGGAAGGTGGGCAGCAGGTACGACGGCTTCGGCGGCTCCGGCCGCCTGCTCGCGGGCACCGGCCAGCCCCGCCCGGACGGTCCGGCGCTCGGCTCGCCGGCGCTGGTGACGAGGCCGGGATCGGCGGTGATCGACGGGTGGAAGTACTCGCGGAACCGGGTGGTGGCGGTCGGCCGGTAGGCGACGTTGCGGTGCAGCGTGTCGCCGAAGTCGTGGCGGACCGGGGTGGCCGAGTGCGGCAGGCGCACCTCCTCGCGGTCGGCGGGGGCCAGCTCGACCCGGCCGACGTGGGCGTGCTCCCTGATCCGGCGGGGGGCCGGTTCGGTGACGTCGTCGATCCAGCGCGTCCAGGTGGCGTCGATGTCGACGTGCCCGGTGCTGCGGGGGTGTGCGCGCAGGGTGCCCCGCAGGTCGGCGAAGGTCTGTTCGGGGTCGCGGGCGAAGTCCAGCCCGGCGAGCGCGGGCGGTGACAGCGGGCGTTCGACGGCGTGCACGAGGCGCAGCTCCGTGTACGGGGTGAGCAGCCAGTTCAGCCCGGCCACGGTCTCCTCGGCGATCAGCTCCCGCTCGGCGTCGGTCAGGTCGCGCCAGAAGTCCGAGACGAGCAGGCGCTGCCAGACGGGCAGCAGGGCGAGATCGGCCGCGGTGAGCCGGCAGCTGAGCCGTACGGTCGCCGTCTCGGCCTTGGGCAGGTGGACGGTGAGCCGGCGCGGGACGTCCTGCCATCGCGGCGGCCCGTCCCCCTCCTCGATCCGCAGGGTGAACGGCGCCGCGTCCGGCCAGCCGTCGTGGAAGCCGTCGTAGAAGGAGACGGGGTACATGGGCGGCGCGCCCGGCAGGCCGTACAGCGTGACGCCCCTGGCCAGGACGTCGGGCAGGTACGGCAGGATCAGCTCGGCGGCGGTGTGCACGACGAACTCGCCGCGCTTCAGCCCGGCGCCACGCGTCACGGGCAGCTGGGTGACCGGCTCGGGGTCGGCGGCGTCGTGCTTGGCGACCGCGATCTCGCCGAAGAACAGCAGGTCGCGGGTGCGGCGCGGGTCGTCGGCGTAGCTGACCACGGTGTCGAGGAACGTGCCGGCCTCGCGGGCGGCGGCCGTGAAGAACCGTCTGCGCACCTCCTGCGGCCGGTCGCCGCCGATGGCGTCGTCGAACCGGCCGTGCCGCTCGGCCATCTGCAGCGACGTCTTGGGCGGGGCGACGAACCGCTCGTCGTAGTAGACGTACCGGCGGCTCAGGCCGTCGGCGGCGGGCGGGTGGTCGGTGTGGCCGGGGACGTCCTGGCGGTCGAGGGCCCACTCCCAGGCGGGGACGTCGCGTCCGGCGGCCGTGACGGTGCTCCGGATGACCAGGCACTGGCTCGACTCGCCCTCGTTGAACGGCCTGCGCTCGACGATGACGGGCGGCGGCACCGGCTCCCACCGCGAGTACGTGATCGCCCGCGACAGCGCGGACGCGGGCGCCTGCGCCTCCGGGTCCAGGGCGTTGCCCGCCAGGTCCACGACGCGGGCACGCAGCCGGTAGGTGCGCCCGTACCGGAGCGCCGGCAGCGAGCCGGGCACCGGCGTGAACTTGGTGTCGAGCGGGAAGTTCGCGTCCACCTCCGGATCGGCGACGACCGGCCGGCCGAACCTGTCCAGCGTGCGGCCGGGCAGCGGGGCGGCCAGGCTCCAGCCGTCCCAGCCGAACAGCGCCTGGTGCACGTACAGCTCGTCGGTCCTGGTGGCGTCGCGGGTGACGGCGCTCGCCCGGACCGCGCCCTCGTCGTCGGCGATCCCCTCGATCCAGTACGGCGGCTGCCCGCCGCGGCGGATGAGGTAGGAGCCCCGGCGGCGGCACAGGGAGAGCCAGCCGGTGACGGCGCCGTCCGGGCCGACGACCCGCAGCGAGACGGTGACGGTCGTCCGCGGGAAGGTGATGCCGTCGGCGCCGAAGGTGCCGCTGAACGCGAGGCGCGTGCCGACGCGGCCCGTCGCCGGTCCGGTCACGGTGAGCGTCGGCTCGTACGGCCCCACCGCGACGGTCACCGATGAGCCGCTCCCCCGGAACCATGAGTTGCCCGGCCAGTACACCTGATACTTGTACGCCCCGGTGGACGGCGGCGTGTCGGTGAACCGGTAGGTCCCGTCCGCCGCCGTGGTGACCTCCTCGAACGGCCTGGAGGTGCCGTCGGGGAGCCAGCGGTACAGTTCGAGCGTCTGCACGCCGGGCGGCAGTCCGCTGCTCAGCGTGACCCGTCCGGTGAAGGCCGACTCCTGGAGCGTGGTCACCTTGGCGGGAGCCGTCAGGGTGAGCGTGGAGGAGTGGTAGGGCGAGGGCGGCAGCCGCCAGAGGTGCATGCGGCCGGTGCCGGGCTCCTTCAGGACCGCGAAGGTGACGGTGCCGTAGAACTCGACGCTGCCCGCCACCACGGTCTTCCCCTGGTGGGCGGCCGTGTAGATGACCTCCGAGGTGGTCGCGTCGTACACCACGAGCTCGGCCGCGTCGCCTGCCGGGGAGTTCCAGCCGCCCACGACGTAGGCGTCGTTCGGGCTGGCCCCGACGGTGACGGGGACGCCCTGGTCGCCGAAT
>NZ_JBSFGJ010000270.1:0-13012 GCF_053596515.1 Nonomuraea sp. NPDC001684 | reverse complement strand
GCCAACACGGATTATCTCCGCATTCTGCGTCTGCTATCGGAGGACAGCCGTAGCAGGCATCTGGCCCCCCTCTTCGGCTTCGACCAGCTCAAAGACGCACCATGGCTGCCTTCACGAGCAGCCCTAGAGGCATTCCTCATCAAGCTCTATCGGGACGAATTGCGGCGTGCACCCTGGCTCATGGCATACGACTTCGCTCGTGAGCTTCTACCCGAGGGCGCCCACCGGGACGACGTTGCCGTGGCAAGCGAGTCGACTGATGTTGTGCAAACTCGCCTTGGTCGTGCGAGGCGGAACCTCTTGCCGTTTTTCCCCCCGTCAGACGAGGGCAGTCGGTATCGAAGCGAAGTCCGACTGCGCGAGCTGAACAGGCGGCTGGATGAGCAACCACTAACGATCTTCATCGACGATGAAACTCAACAGGAAGCAGTGCAATCGGCGGTGGCCGAGTGGCTAACAGCCCAGGGCTTGGAGATCTCCTGGGAAGGAGACCCGATCATCGGCTCCTTCTGGAGAACCTTCCTGACCCGCTTCCGAAAGGGCGCTGAAGATCATCTAGACGAGGGCATGGCTCTGGCGGGCAGGGCCGTAGGACTCTACGGTCTCGACACCCGGCAGGCAGAGGTGAACCAGAAGGAGGCGGAAGCTTTCGCCAAGGTGATGGAGGCACTTGCAACCGTCGATTCGGCGATCATCCACCATGGGACTCTGCTCGTGGTCAAGCACGCTGGCACCGTTGTGCGCCGTGAGCTGAGTCAACTGGAGGTTGAGGCGCTCCGTAAGAATCCCGTCCTCACTGCCCGACCGGACATCATCCTGCAAGAACTGCAGCGTCATACGGAAGAACTGGCGATCGAGGTGGAGGCAGAGGCATCTCCGACCCAGCACACCTCAATTTGACAGGCTAATCGCCGAATCCTGTCAGTAGCCATCGGCCACGGGCCACGTCCACCGACAGCGTCAGGATCCCCTCCCCCCGCTCGGATTGGGCCTGCACCCGGTAGTGCCACACGTCCAAGGGCGCGTCGAACGGTAGATCCTCCCGCCACCACTGCCGGGTGGTGGCCCACGCCTCCAGCACCTCCAGCACCCGGTAGGTGCGGAGCGGGCGGCCACGCCGAGCCCACCTGAGCGAGACGGGCCGGCCGGCCGGGTACGCCGGGTCGTCCCCGGCCGGCTCGGTCACGACCTCGACGCTTCCCCCGACCTCCACCCGGCTCAGCGTAGGACACGAGCCCGCCCGGCCTCGGAACGCGGAAGGGGCGCCGACCGAACCCGGCCGACGCCCCTCACGCTGGTGTGTCTCCTGGTCAGGACCCGGAGGGCGGGGTCGGGTCGAACGCCGCCCAGTTGCCGCTGATCAGGTCGTAGTACGGCGCTCCGATGTCGCCGCCGAGGACGGACAGACGCAGCGGCAGCGTGGACGCCTCGGTCTTCTGGAAGGACTGCTCGACGCCCTCGGCCTGCTCGCACCTCGGGACCATGCGACGGATCTTCTTCGTGCCGTCGATCAGCTCCAGGCACGCCGCCGTCTCCGTACGGCCACCGATGGCCGGCGGAGTGAACTTGAAGTAGGCCGCGCCGCCGCCCTCCGGCGTAACCTTCTCGATCACGCCGCCGCCGTACACGGCCCTGAACGAGGCCGCGGTCCACTCCAGCAGGTCCACCTCGATCGTGGCCGCGTCCTCCGTCTGCCAACGCCGGACGGCGTAATTCGACTGGTGGGCGCGGGTCTCCTCAAAACTCGGGTCGGTGGCCCAGTTGAACGAATCCGGCGTGAAAAGGCCGATGTCGTACCACGCGGACGGCATGGTCACGGTCGGGCCCTCCGGCGCGGCCGTGCCGACCGGCGCAAGCCACAGCCGCGCCTGCTGCGGGATGAACACGTTCTCGGAGCCCATCGGGGTCCTCCCAGCCACTCGCGCCCGCCCGCGCACGGCGGAACAGGCGTGTCAGGTTGGGGACCCAGCGGGGGAGAGTAGGGGCACGACGGGCTTACGTCGCGCTGACCTGCGGCGCAGGACGTTAACCCCTCGATGCGCTACACGTGCCCGCCATGACGACGACGAAGGCCCGCACCACGGCGGCCGAGCCGAAGCGGGCACGCTGGCGGTGCCTGATCGAGCCGTGCCCGACGCGGGGGAGTTGGCAGGACGCCCCGCACGAGGCCGCCGCCGGTGCCGGGTGGCGGCGTCACTACCTGGCCGCGCACTGGGAGCGGCCGTGACTGGGCTGTGGGGGCTGCTGCCGTGGGCGGCGCACTGGGCGCTCCCGCTCGGCGTGCTGGGGATGCTGGCTTTCCTGCTCGGCCGGCGGGCGGGCCGGGCGTCGGGGGAGCGGGAGCGGAAGCGGCTCGCGAGCCGGCTGGAGACGTTCGCCACGATCCTCGCCCCGGCCGCGCAGGCCATCCGGGAGGGGAAGCCGCGCTTCCGGATGAGCGAGCAGGACAAGGCGGTGCTGGCGCTGCTGGTGACCGACCCGGGGGAGGACGGCGACCGGATCGCCGAGCTTGAGCAGATGTTCCACGATCCGGGCCAGGACTAGACATGATGATAAATATGCCCTACAGTTTTCCTTGTGAGGCCGAGGGCTGCGAACCCCGGTCGAACACCGAAAACCCCAGGAAGAAAGGCACAACCGATGATCGCCATGCGCCCCTACACCGGTCACCTCCACACCGAACTGCTCGGCTTCGGCTTCGCCGACCTCGGCATCGACCCGGAGGAGCTGGGCGGCTACGACGCCCAGTACACCCGCGTCTACCAGGGCTTCGGCTACCGCGTCGAGGTCCACGAGCAGTACGGCGACGTCACCCTCCGCGTGTTCGGCCCGGGTGAGGCCAGCGACGGCGAGGACACCTACCGGCACGGCCACCTGTCCGAGACCAAGTTCGACGTCCGGATGCCCACGGAGATCGTCCTCGGCTCGATCGAGGCCGCCGTGAAGCTCGGCAAGGCCACCGACCGCCTGTACGCCGTCCCGGCCATCGCCTAACCCGTCCCGGCCCGCTGGTCCCCGCCCGACTACTCCCGGGCGGGGGCCACCCTCCCCACGCTGGAGCACAACCCGTGACCGACGTCACCCTGCCCATGACCGTGGCCAAGGCCCGCACCGTCCTGGCCGACGCCACCCAGTACGAAGCACCGGACGACCCCACCTCCGTCATGGTGAGCAGCTTCTACGGCTCGCTGGGCTGGCGGTTCACCGGCCGCGCCGAGATCGGCTACTTCAAACAGCTCACCGACCCCCACCGCCCCGAGCAGACGGTCGGCCACCTCACCCGCAACCCCGACGACGGCCCCCGCGTCGCCGCCCTCATCGCGCCCTACCACGAGACCATCAGCGTCTACGAGCTGGACAAGGCGGCCGACACCCACCAGCTCGCGAAGCTGCTCGAACACCTCGCCCTGGTCGACCCGGACATGCTCCTGGTCGTCCCGGACCACGACTACAACGACAAGGCCCGGTTCGTGCCCCTCGGCACGCACATGGGCTTCGAGTACTACGCCCCCGAAAGCGACTTCTCCCCTGGCGCGTGGGGCTACGAGCCGGGGGAGGGCCCCGGAGTGTTCGTCCTCTGGCCCGCCAGCTCGTTCACCCCGCCGCCGCCCGAGCCGCCCGCGCCCGCCCCGGCCGCCCCCACACCGCCCGCCCCTACGGACTGGTTCGCCCGCCTCGCGCAGACGGAGACCTGGACCGACGAGTACGGCAGGCCGCACCGCATCACCTCCATGACGCCCCTACAGGCGTACTCGGCGCTGTCCTGGCTCGACATCCACGCCCGGCGGATCTCCGACGACGTCATCGGCTACCTCCTCGGCAACAGCGCCGCCGCGTTCCCGGACAGCCGCACCCGCGCGCCGCTCCTGGAGTCCGCCGTCGCCGTCGCCGACCCGCGCGGCTGGATCGCCACCACCCCCCTCGCCCTCGCTCTCGCCCTCCAGGCCGGCTGACTCCGAAGGACCCCGATGTACGCGAACTGGTACGCCCGCCTCCACGAGGCGAACACCTGGACGGACGAGCACGGCACGACGCACATCATCGCCCGGATGAGCCCGCGTTACGCCCGCAACCTGCTGGTGTGGCTCGACCGGCAGCACGAGGGCATCGTCCGAGCCGCCGCCATGGCCCTGTGCGACATCAAGATGCCGCCGTTCCACACGCAGGCGTACGACGAGGTCGTCAGCGCGGGCGACGCCGAGGCCGAGGCCATGAGGCGCAACCCGCGCGCCTGGCTCGCCGACACCCCGCTCGTGCAGGCCCTCGCCGCCGCCGCGAGCCCCTACATCGCCCGCCACCGCCAGCCCAAGCGCCACCTGCGCACGGTCCCCCTGACACCCGACCGCCACGTGCACTCCATCTGACCTCACCCCGCCCCGCCCATCCCGGGCGGGGCTCAACCCCTCAACCTTCGGAAGGCACACCCCATGACTTTCACCAAGGCTCACGTTGCCCGATACGCCCTGATCGCCGCTGCCGTCATCACCTACTGGATCGGCCTCAAGGCCCTCGTGGTCGATGACAACCCCATCGCCGCCATCCTCGCGTTCTGGGCCGTCGCCTGGAAGTTCGTCTACCTGCACAACCAGCGCCAGATAGAGCGGCTCCGCGCCGAACGCGACTCCCGCACCGCCGTCATCAACCTGATGGCCACCCACATGACCGACGAGCAGTTCGAGCAGTTCCGCGCCCAGACCGAGGCCGCCAACACCTCCGTCAAGTCCGGCTCCTGACGCTCGCCCCCCGGGCGGCGCGCACCGCGCCGCCCCTCCCCTTGGAGACCCCCTATGACCACCGCCCTGCGGCCCCGCACGGCCGACGAACTGGCCGACTTCATCCTCAACCGCACCCGCGTCCGCGTCACCAACCGCGACAACCCGAGCGACCACATGCACGGCACCATCGCCGCCATCACCAACGGCGGCATGCTCCTCAACGTCGGCAACGGCTTCGTCGCCCTCCCGGCCGACGCCCCCATGAAGCCCTGGCCGGCCAAGCGCGTCCGCGTCTACCGCCTCCTCGGCCCGCACGGCGTGCCGCTCTGGGCGTGGCAGCCCCTCTTCAACGACATGCCGTACCGGACCTTCCGCCACCCCTTCAAGACCTGGCGGGAGGCGATGGACAGCGCCGTGAGCTGGCTGCAGCAGACCAAGGGCCTGATGTAGAGCCCTCGACCCGCCCACTCCATCGCCCGCCCGGCAGCGCGCCGGGCGGCCCCACCTCCGAGGAAAACCATGAGCTCCTCCCAGCCCGCCGACAACGTGCAGACCCTCGACAACAGCGAGCTGTACGCCCGCCTGACCGCCGCCGTGGGCCGCCTGCTCGACCACCAGAAGGAAGGCGTCGGCGGACTCGCCTGCGCCTGCGACGGCGACCCGTGGGTGAACAGCCCCAGCACCGAATGCCCCCACCGGCAGGAGGTCGCCCGGCTCCACGCCGAGGTGACCGGCCGCCCTCACGTGATCATCCTCGACGTGGCCGGCCCCATGACCGGTGTCACGTCCGTCACGGTGCCGCGCGGCGAAGTGATCATCGACACCCGCACCCGTGACGTCATCCTCGTCCAGGACCTCGACGGCAGGCAGCGCCACATCCGTTGGCCGTGGCAGCACGCGGCCACCACGGGCGAGGCCCTGGTGATGGCCGCGCACGCCGCCCGTGACGAGCCCGACCCGGACAAGGTGCAGAAGCTCGCCGCCCTGATGAGCGACTTCGGCGACGCCAACCTCGTAGCCCTGGCCCGGCACCTGCTCGCCAACGGCGTTCAGCTCCCCGACGCCTCCTGACCCGCCCGTTCCTCTCGCCCGCCCGGCCCATGCGCTGGGCGGCCCCTCTCGCCCTCGACACTCCCCTGGAGCCCCCATGGCCCGCCGCTGCTACATCCCCAAGAAGTTCAACACCACCCACCTCGACATCATCGACAAGGCCAACGCCATCTGCGCCGACTACCAGCGCCAAGGCTTCGACCTCACCCTCCGGCAGCTCTACTACCAGTTCGTCGCCCGCGGCTGGTTGGAGAACAGCCAGAAGAAGTACAAGTGGCTCGGCGAGATCGTGTCCGACGCTCGCCTCGCCGGCGCCATGGACTGGGACTACATCGTGGACCGCACCCGCAACCTGCGCGGTCTTCCCCACTGGAACGACCCCAGCCACATCATCGACAGCGTCGCCTACAGCTACCGCACCGAACGGTGGGCCAACCAAGACCACCGCATCGAGGTGTGGATCGAGAAGGACGCCCTCGTCGGCGTCATCGCCAACGTCTGCCAGCGCCACGACGTCGACTACTTCTCGTGCCGGGGCTACACCAGCATCAGCGAGGTCCACCAGGCCGCCCAGCGGCTCATCCGCTACAACCGGCGCGGCCAAAAGCCCGTCATCCTCCACCTTGGCGATCACGACCCCTCCGGCGTGGACATGACGCGCGACATCCGGGAGCGCCTGGAGCTGTTCGGCGCCGACGTCGAAATCATCCGCATCGCCCTCAACATGGACCAGGTCGAGCAGTACAACCCGCCGCCCAACCCGGCGAAGATGTCGGACTCCCGGTCCGGCAGGTACGTCATCGAGCACGGCTACAGCTCGTGGGAGCTCGACGCCCTCGACCCCACCACCCTGGACGCGCTCATCGCCGACCGGATCGCCGACCTGCTCGACCACGACCAGTGGCAGCACGACACGACCGCCATGGAGGAGGAGCGGACCCTCCTCACGGCCGTCTCAAACCGATGGGGCGACGTCGCCGAACTCGTCAGGCCGGCCGAGTGACCGAGCAGGCGCCCGGAGAGTTCCACATCCTCGACCAGGCCGCCACCAAGCCCGACACTGCGTGCAGCGCGCCGCCCGACTGTAACGGGGGCTGCACCACCGCCCGTGACCTCGGCGCGGACGAGTACGGCGACATGGTCGCCTACGCGCACCCCGACTGCCCACAGCACGCCTGATCACCCCCACCCCGCCCGCCCGGCCCGTGCGCCGGGCGGGCCTGTCCGGAGGAGAACCATGACCACCCCTACCGCCGAGACACCGGCCACCATCACCCCGGCCGACGAGGTCCGCGCCGCCATCACCAAATGGCGCGAACGCGCCGCCGCGGCCCGCGCCGCCACCACAGCCGGCCGCGAAGACAAGTGGAACGCCTGGTACATCGTCTACAACAAGCAGCCCGACCCGACACAGCCGCCCGTCACCACCCCCAGCCCGTGGGGCCCGATGACCGGCCCCTCCTACGTCGGCACCGGAGAGGCGGCTGTCGCCCACGACCGGCTCACCCACACCCACGAAGACGCCATGTACGAGGCCGAGTTCGTCACCGGCATGCTCGACACCCGCGTTGCCGAATGGATCACCCTGACCGGCCCCGACATGGCCGCGTTCATCGAGGAGATGCTGGAGCAGGCCGCCGACGACATGGAAGACCACGGCGCGTTCGAGCGGTACGCCGGCACCGCCCTGACCGGGCCCGACCGCCGCCGCGTCGTGGCCGACGACCACGACCAGATCCGCCACGGCTGGACCGCCGCCCTGGCCATGGCCCGCCGCATCAACGCGCCCCTCCTCGGCTCCGACGACGCCAGTGACTACTAACCTCGCCCGCGTGCTCGCCGAGCTGCCCGACCACGGCGAGCACGTCACCGTCATCTGCGCTTACGACCACCCCGAAGCCGTGGCGGTCCGCCGCGCCATCGGCCTGGCCCCGCGACAGGTGATCGAGGCGACCTCACCGGAACGCCTGGCCGGCACCTGCGCGTGGGAGCTCCGCATCCTTGAGACGCGCCGCTTCGGCAGCAGGCCCGACGCCGAGGCGATCCGGCAGACGCTCGTCGGAGTCTCCTGCAGCTCCCACACCGTTCGCACGATCCGGGTGGCGCCCGGTGACTACTGACCCGGCTCCCGACGCGGACGCCGAGGAGGAGTTCCTGATCCTCGACCAGGCCGCCACCCAGGGCACCAAGCCTCGGCGGCGGCCCTGGGCCACGTGTCTCGGGTGCGGACACCGCATCTGGGCCACCAAGTCCCTGCAACACCGCCGCGGCGACAAGTGCCGCCGCGGCCAACGACGACAGCACGGCCGAGGCCACGGCCGCCCCCGCCGCACCTGGCTCTACATCGCCGGACAGGCCGACCTCTTCACCAGCAAGGAGCCCAGCATGACCACCACCGCCCCCGCCGTAGACGTCACCGCCATCGCGGCCGTGTTCGTCGCCGACACCCTGGACGAGTCCGGCCTGGACGTCACCGTGCGGCACGGTCACGGCGACCAGCCCGAGGTGACGCTCACCCTCGACGGCAAGCCGTTCCGGCTGCACCTCACCCAGCTCCCCGCCCCGGACGGCAACTGACCAGGTCACCCCGCCCGAACTGGACGCAACGTATCTACAACGTAAAGGCGGCCGTCTCGCACAACCCGGGGACGGCCGCCTTTACGTGCTACAGCTACCTGCTGCTGCCGATGGTGACGTCGATGGTCGCCCCCGCCTTGAGCAGGACCAGCGCGACGATGGTGGCGAGGGCCGCCATCCACGCGAGGTGGACTACCCACATGGGAACGTGGACCTTGATTACGACCGGCTTGTTCTTCGACATCGGGACCCCTCCATTGGAGTAAACGGAGGCCCGACCAGGACGAAGACGCGTATCCTACGAGGTGCATGGCTCATATGATCCGCGCCGGGGCTCGCCCTGGCCGGGCCAGCGAACAGCCGGACCTGTAGGAAGGTCCGGCTGTTCGCGTTGCAGCGCCATAGTAACGCCAGCCACTGGCGTCCCGCCGGGCAAATCCAAGAACCTTTAAGCCACAGTACGGGTGAAGGCCACCGGCTTACCGGTAACGGGTTTCCAGTCACCGGTAAACCGGAATCCGGCGGGGGAGTGGATCATGAGACTTGGAACCTGACCAGGGATTGGTGCAACAATCCGGTAGCGCTGGCGCTAAATGACCGTACGTTGACCGGGTATTCTCCACCCTCATTTGCGCAGTCATTTAGCGCGGCGCATCTCACGAATTTGAAGGCAAGTGGTAAGCGCTAGTTACCGCTTTCTTTCCGGCGAACATGTCCACGTAGCCAGCTACCCCGACTCCACCAATACGGCTGTGCGGCCCTGGAGGCCCGCCTGCGGCGATCCGGGACGAACCGGGCTACGCTGCCCGCCCACTTCTCGAACACGTGTACGCATTGCTGCGCCACGGTCACCGCGTGCGATCCTTGAGGCATGGCTGCCACCGACAACGTGATCGTTCCCCCCGGCTACAGCCGCGCCGACCTCGACACCTGGTCGCACGTGTGCGCCACCGGCCAGCACAGCGATTGCACCGGCCGGTACATCAACCCAGACCCCGAGCAGCCCGGCGAACTGCCCTGCACCTGCGGCATCTGCAACCACGACCAGACGCCGAAGAAGCGCGGCCGCCCCCGCAAGCAGCCCGCCCAGTAGCGCGCCGGCGTCGCGTCGACCAGGGCGACGCGACGCTAACGAACGCACCTGCTACCCATCGGCGCATGAACACGCCGATCTATGACGCGCTCGTCGCCGAGCTGCGCGAACAGCGGTACACCAACACCGCGCCCTTCCCCCGCGCCATGGCCGAGGCCCCACCCCCGCCCGCCCCGCCGGCCAGCGGCTGGTTCACCCCCGCCCCCGCGGCCGCACCGCAGCGGGCGGTGCCGCGCGGCTTCCACGACCTGGCCGCCATCCTCGCCCGCACCAGCCTCGAATACGGCCCCGCCCCCGCCCCGGCCGTCATCGACGCCACCCCCGTGGGAGCGTGCGCATGAGCCGCCCCCACGACGAGGGGTGCGCGCCCATCATCGGCCGCTTCGCCACCCTCATCGCCCTCGCCTGGTCCGCGGCCACCACCGACATCACCGCGCTCGCCATCGTCTGCTGGCTCCTGGTCGGCGGCGCCGTCCTGGTCCTCATCGCCGAAACCAGCGACTAACCCCCCCAGCCGGCCCCGCGACACGGCCGACAGGACGTTAACCCGCGAACCTGCCACACTCCCCGCGCACCACCCGACCAGCACCAACCCAACCCCCGGAAGGGACCTCGGATCAGCCGATGTTCACCGAGACCGTCGAACACACCTGGGAAGCCGGCCACTCCCTCCCGCACCTGCCCGGCAAGTGCTCCAGCCTCCACGGCCACACCTGGCGGACCGCCATCACCATCGCCGCCCCCTCGCTCGACGCGAGCGGCGTCATCGTGGACTTCGGCCTCCTCAAAGCCCGCGCCCGCGTCTGGATCGACCACCACCTCGACCACGCCCTCATGCTCGGCGCCGACGACCCCCTCATGCCCCTCCTGCAGCCGGGCCCGGACGGCACCCCCAGCCCGCTCGCCGCCATGTTCACCCGCCGCGGCCAGCGCCTGTTCGTGTTCGGCCGCGACTTCCCCGAAGTCGCTTGGCCCACCGTCGAAGGCGTCGCGCAGCTGCTCGCCCACCACGCACACGACTGGCTGGCACGCTCCACCCAACGCACCGACGTGTACGTCGCCCAGGTCACCGTCCACGAGACTGACCGCAACTCCGCGACGTGGCACAACCCCGACCCGCCCGCCCCGACGCCCACGATCCCCGCCCCCACCCTCCGCGACATGACGACCATGCCCGCGGCCACCTTCCGCCGCCTCGCCCACGCCACGACCGGCAACTAACCCCCTCCGAAGGAGCACCCGACATGACGACCACCGAGCGCTACCCGGCCGACGCCTACACCCTCGTCAAGACCACCGACCTCGCCCGCTTCACCACCCTCGCCGAGCAAGTCGGCCAGGCCGCCACCAAGCTCACCAGCGCCCTCCCCCCGGCCGCGACCGGCCTCAAGAGCGTCGCCCAGTACGCCGCCGACATCCAAGTGGCCGACACCCTCCCCGGCATCACACCCGAGCCCGAAGCCGAGACCGTCCCCGCCCGCCGGTACACCGAAGCCGAAATCGCCGCCTTCCGCGACCAGCTCCACACCAACATCCACGCCACCGGAGCCAACGGCGCCACCGCCGCCGACCTCACCGCCGGCCACGACACCCTCAACCGCGTCCAAGCCGCCCTCCGCGCCCTCGAAACCGAAGGCCGAATCTTCCGCACCGGCATCGGCGTCCTCCGCTGGTACACCACCGCCAACCGCTCCAAGGTGATCGACGCCATGCGCCGCCGCGTCCCCAACCACGACCTCACCGTCGAGGAAGCCGTCCAGGCCCTCGGCCTCCCCGCCGCCCGCATCCGCGACATGGTCAGCAAGAAGGAACTCGGCGGCCGCCGCGTCGGCAAGGCGTACATCGTCCACCGGCAGGCCGCCCTCAACTACATCCGCGCCCTCGGCGCCCAGCCCGAGCCCGCCACCCCCACCGCCCAGTAGCCCGACACCAGCCACCCCCAGCCCCTGAACCCCCCGCGAGAGGAGGAACACCACCATGGGACGCCCCACCAAACTCACCCCCGAACTAGCCGACCTCCTATGCGAAGCCCGAGCCAACGGCCACGGAACCCGAGGAGCCGCCGCAGCCTGCGGAATCAGCCGATCAACCCTCCAACTCTGGCTCTCCAAAGGCGAAGAAGGGGAAGACCCAGACCCGATCTACTCGGACTTCTCGGCCCGGTTTACGCGCGCGGGCGCGCGAGCGATCGGCCGGCTGGTGAACGCGGTGTTCGAGGATGCGGTGGGCGGGGTGGAGATCAAGCGGACGGTGCGGCCGGACGGGTCGGAGGAGGTGCAGGTGACGCCGCCGAACGGGGCGGTCGCTCTCAAGGCGTTGGCGCAGCTCGATCCGGAGGATTGGCAGCCGAGGAAGGCGCTGGAGGTCAGCGGGCCGAACGCGGGCCCGGTGGAGGTGGCGCAGGCCGATGTGGTGGAGAACGTGCTGGCGAGGGTGCGTGCTGCGAAGGAGCGGCGTGCGGCTGAGGCGGCCCGTGCCGAGCAGGCCGGCCAGGCGGGATCGGGGGAGGAGCACGGTGGGTAGTCATGGCGCGGGGGATTCTGGAGAGGTGAGTGCGGAGCGTGACTTGCGGGCCGCGTTGGACAAGACCGAACGCTCTTGGGGGGAGCCCTCGGCGACGTACGTCGCCCCGGACGTGGTCGCGCGGGAGGAGGCGAAGCGCCGCCACCCGGCCGGGCGGGCGTTGACGGGCCTGTTCACCCAGACGCACCCGTGGCTCGCCCCCGCCGAGCCGGCCGAGCCGTTCGAGCGCCGTCCCGAGCTCGCCGACCGTGTCGAGGCGCTGGAGGAGCGGGTGGCCGAGCTGGAGACGCGTCTCGCCCAACTGGAAGACGACCGGGGCGACGGGGGCGAGGTGATCGAGGCGGTGACGTTCGACGGGCAGACGACGGAGGTCCGGGTGCCGGCCGGGCCGGTGTGATCGAGCGCGAGGGGTTGCCGCCGGCGCGGGCGCGCTGGCAGGCTGCCCGGATGATGAGACACAGCGACAACGGCGGATGGGCGGCGAGCGTGGGCGGCGGCGTCCGCTCCACTGGCGGCATGCGGCACATGGGCGGCTGGTAGCCCGTACGGCATGCGGAAGGGCCCGAACCCCGGCAGAGGGGGGTTCGGGCCCTTCGTCGTCTCTGGGCTACAGGCTGGTGCTAAGGACGGCCGCGCCGGCGACGAGCCCGGCGAGGATCGCGGCAGGCCAGGAATGGTGGCCTCGCTGATCGCTTCCGGGCTGGTGTGGGCTCTTTGGAGATGGCGATGGCTCGCGCCGGCTACGCGCCAGCCCGGGATCCCTTTAATAAGTTTACCGTGCGAGTACGTCCAACTACCATCAGTGAGATAGCCGGTTCTTCGGCTGACCGGCCTCAGGAGGAACCATGAGCAAGCTCACCACCGCGATCGCCGCCAGTGCTCTGGTGATCGCCACCATCCCGACGCCAGCCCTGGCCGCACCCCTGCGAGCAGGGAACTGCAACGGCCAGCCCATGCGGGTCGGGGACGCCGGCCAGCGGATCGACCTGTTCATGAACCCCGACATCTCATCAAGGCACAGTCCCGCCTGCGCCCGGCTGGTCGCCGACACCAT
>NZ_JBSFGJ010000269.1:0-13051 GCF_053596515.1 Nonomuraea sp. NPDC001684 | reverse complement strand
GAGTCGTCGCGGACGGCGAAGTAATCGGTGCGCGCCAGGTCCATCACGCCTGCCGCCCGACCGGTTCGGCGTGCGCGGCTCGATCCTCGACACGATGAACGCGCTGCGCGGCGGCGGCGCCCGGATCTCCTCCGGCGACACCGGCACGCGGGTGAGCATGTGGTGGCGGCCGTGACCGACGACATCGAGCAGGTCGCCCAGCGCTACGCCCGCTACACCGCGCTCGGCGCGGCCGTCATCGCCGGGTTCTGGCACACCGGCTACGACCTCACCGTCACCGTCACCGGCTGGGGCTCCTTCCGCTGGCCGCTGCTCGCCGCGGCCGCCTGGGTCGTCTACACGGTGGTCGGCGTGATCGCGGGCCTGGCGCTCGCGCGCACCTCGCGCGGCCCGGACCGCGTCCTCGGCCTGGCGGTCGCGGCGCTGGCCGCCGACGTCGCGGTGATCGTGGCCTGCCGCCCGCAGGACCTGCTCGGCATCAGCGACTGGGGATGGGGGTCGGTCGGCTGGCTGGGCGTCATGCTGGCCTGGAACCGGCCGCGCTGGCGGGCGGAGCTGGGCGCGTTCCTGGCCGTCAACGCCGCCGTCATGCTGGCCGCGATGGCCGTGGCCGGGGCGTTCGACCGGGTGTCGGTCGCCAAGTACCTGGTGGTCATCGTCGGCGGCGTCACCATGCAACTCGGCTACACGGCCGGCTGCGCCCTGCTGCGCGCCCGCGCCGAGGACGCCGTGCTGCTGGCCCGCCGGCTCGCCGCCGACGACGCCTGGCGGGAGTCGGCCAGGAGCATCCACGCCGACCGCATCCGCAGGTACGCCGCCATCAGGGACGTGGCCGAGTCGCTGCTCCAGCAGCTCGCCGACGGCGCCGACCCCGGCGACCCGCGCGTCCGCGAGGACTGCACGGCCGGCGCCATGCGGCTGCGCCGCCTGATCACCGAGCGCGAGGACGTCCCGGACGCGCTGGTGGCCGCGCTGCGCGAGCGCATCGACGCGGCCGAGCGGCGTCAGGTGCTGGTGACCGCGCCGCCGTTCGGCGAGAACCTGCCCGCGCTGCCCGAGGGCGTGCGGGAGGATCTGCTCAGGGCGCCCGTGCTGGCGCTGGACGGCGCCCGCTCGCGGGCCAGGGTCACCGTGTCGGCGATGTCGGCCATGGTGAGCGTGGCCGTCGTCGCCGACAACGACGACCTGCCGGTCAGCCCCACGCCGGTGCGCGAGCCCAGCGGGGTCGTGGTCACCTACCAGCGCCAGGGAGGGGAGGTATGGGTCAACAGCATCTGGCAGCGCCCGTGACGGTCGCCCTGGTCGAGGACCACCAGGTGGTGGTGGACGGCGTGCGCTCCTGGTTCGGGCCGGGCAGCGGCGTCGAGCTGGTCGCCCAGGGGCCCACGATCGAGTCGGTCCGCGGCGTGGCCGCCGACGTGCTGCTGCTCGACCTCAACCTCAACGGCACGATGGTCGCCGACCGGGTGGGCGGCCTGTGCGCGGACGGCCAGCGGGTGATCGTCTTCTCCGAGCACGAGGAGCCCGAGATCGTCCGGGCGGTGCTCGACGCGGGCGCTTCGGCGTTCATCGGCAAGGGACGCGCCACCCGGGAGTCCTGCCTGGAGACGATCATGGAGGTGGCCGCCGACCGGCCGTCCGTGACGCTGCCCATGGCCCAGGCCATCGCCACGGACGAGGGCCCCCACCGCCCCCAGCTGTCGGACAAGGAGCGGGCGGCGCTGCTGTTCTGGTTCCAGTCGATGTCGAAGGCGTCGGTCGCGGCCCGCATGGGCATCAAGGAACGCACCGTGCGCCAGTACATCGACCGGGCCAGGGTCAAGTACGCGGCGGCCGGCCGGCCCGCGCCGACCAAGGAGAAGCTGCTCATCTGCGCCATCCAGGACGGCCTGATCCGCCCCGACGAGGTCGGCATCTACACCTCGCACGCCCGCCAGGGCCCGCCCACCTGACACGCGGGCTCCCTGCCCGGGCGCTGTACGATGTCGCTCCCCGCAACCCTGAGGAGGATCGTGGACCTGGCCGAGCTGGGCGAGGAGTTCGCCGCGTTCTGGCGGGAGCGGCACCTGTGCACGCTCGCCACCGCCCGCGACGGCGGCCCGCCGCACGTCGTGCCCGTCGGCGCGACCCTCGACCTGGACACCGCGACCGCCCGCGTGATCACCTCGGGCTCCTCCCGCAAGGCCCGGCTGATCGGCGCGGACGGCGCGGCGGTGTCGCTGTGCCAGGTCGACGGCCGCCGCTGGTCCACCCTGGAGGGACGGGCCGTGGTGCGCACCGAGCCCGAGCAGGTCGCCGACGCCGAACGCCGGTACACCGCCCGCTACAAGCCGCCCCGGCCCAACCCGTCCAGGGTGGTGCTGGAGATCCAGGTGACGCGCGTGATGGGCAACGTCTGATCACTGGCGGTTCGTCATGACTTCCGCACGCCCGAGCCGGATGCTAGCTTTCGCCCGTGGAGTCTGAGCACGACCGGCCGCCCGCGGCGTTACCCGAGGGCCCGGGCTGACGTGCTCCTCGACGCCGTCCACCTGCTCGCGGCCCTGGCCCTGATCCTGGCCAACGGCATCTTCGTCGCGGCCGAGTTCTCCCTCGTCACCGTCGAACGCGGCCAGGTCCGCCAGCTCGCCGAGGACGGCGACCGGGGCGCCCAGGGCGTCGAGGCCGCGGTGCAACGGCTGTCGTTCCACCTGTCGGGCGCCCAGCTCGGCATCACCGTCACCTCGCTGCTGCTCGGCGTCGTGGCCGAGCCCGCCATCGCCGACCTGCTCGACCCGCTGCTGGGCGGCGTCCCGGTGCTGCCGGTCGTGCTGGCGATCGCGCTGTCCACCGTGGCGCAGATGGTGCTGGGCGAGCTGGTGCCCAAGAACGCCGCCCTGTCCAGGCCGCTCGCGGTGGCCCGGCTGGCGACGCCGCCGCAGCGGGCGTTCTCGGCGGCGTGCGGGCCGCTGATCCGGCTGTGCAACGCGGTGGCCGACGCGATCGTCCGACGGCTCGGCGCCGAGCCGCAGGAGGAGCTGGCCTCCGCCCGCTCGCCCGAGGAGCTGGGCCTCCTGGTACGCCTGTCGGCCGAGGCCGGCGTGCTCCAGCCCGGCACCGCCGCCATGCTCCAGCGGGCCCTGCGCTTCGGCGGCAAGACCGCGGCCGAGGCCATGACCCCGCGTACGGACTGCGTGACCGTCCCCGGCACGACCAGCGTCGCCGACTTCCTCAAGCTGGCCAGGAGCCGCCGCCACCTGCGCATCCCGGTCTGCGGCGCGGAACGCGACGACATCCTCGGCATCGCCAGCGTCCCCGGCGCCTGCGCGGTGCCGCCGTCCGAACGCGACACGACCCCGGTGGCCGCGATCGCCCGGCCCGCCCTCCAGATGCCCGAGACGCTGCGGCTGGAGGTCGTGCAGGAGCGCCTGGCCTCCGCCCGCGCCGAGATGGCCGTCGTGATCGACGAGTACGGCGGCCTGGCCGGCGTCGTCACCGTCGAGGACCTGGTGGAGGAGCTGATCGGCGACATCGCCGACGAGTACGACCTGCCCGAGGAGCAGTCCGACGAGCCCTCGCCCGTGCTGCTCGCGCCGGGCGCCTCCGTGAGCCTGCCGGCCCTGCTGCGCGCCGACGAGGTCGAGGAGCGCACCGGCTTCCGCATGCCGCAGGGCCCCTACGAGACGCTCGCCGGGCTGGTGCTGGCCGCGCTCGGCCGCATCCCGGACCCGGGCGACGAGGTCGCGGTGCGCGAGTGGGTCCTGCGGGTGGAGACCATGCGGGGACGCCGGATCGAGCAGGTCACGCTGACCGCGCCGGGCCGGGCGGGGGAGCGCCGGTGAGCCTCGCCCAAGGGCTGGTCATCGTGCTGCTGCTGGCCGTCAACGGCTTCTTCGTGGGCGCGGAGTTCGCGCTCATCTCCGCCCGCCGCACCCTGATCGAGCCGCGGGCGCGCGAGGGGTCGCGGCGGGCGCAGGCCGTGCTCGCCGCCATGAACGCCGTCCCGACCATGCTGGCGGCGGCGCAGCTCGGCGTGACGCTGGCCTCGCTGGTGCTCGGCGCGGCCGGGGAGCCGGTGGTGGCCGGGGCGGTCGGGCCGCTGCTGGCCGCCGCGGGGCTGCCCGGGCGGCTGGTCCATCCGGTCGCCTTCGCGCTGGCCCTGCTGCTGGTGGTGGCCGCGCACGTCATCATCGGCGAGATGGTGCCGAAGAACCTGGCGCTGTCGGCGCCCGACGTGGCCGCGCTGTGGCTGGTGCCGCCGCTGTTCGTGCTGGCCAGGGCGACCCGGCCGGTGCTGACGCTGGTCAAGGCCATGGCGGGGGCGGTGCTGCGGCTGCTGCGCGTCCCGTCCGCCGAGGAGGTCCGTACGGTCTACACCTCCGGCGAGCTGCCGGTGCTCATCGAGGAGTCGCGCCGCCACCGCCTGCTCCGCCAGGACGAACGCGACCGCCTGATCGCCACCCTCGCCCTGCACGCCCGCCCGGTCGGCTCGGTGATGGTGCCGATGAGCGAGGTCGTCAGCGTGCCCGAGACCATCGACAGCGCCGGCCTGCAACGGTACGCCGGCCGCCACGGCCACTCCCGCTTCCCCGTGCACGGCGCCGACCCCGCCGAACTGCGCGGCTACCTGCACGTCCTGGACGCGCTGAACGGTCACGGCGCCGCCGAGCCGCTGCCCGTGCGCGCCCTGCCGCAGGTGCCCGCCACCGCCACCCTGGCCCAGGTGCTGGCCGTCATGCGCGCCCGCCGCGCCCAGCTCGCCGCGGTCGCCGACGAGTCCGGACAGGTGCTCGGCGTCGTCACCCTGGACGACGTGCTCGGCGGGATCCTGACTGGCTGAGGCGGGGGTCCGTGCGAGATCATGGAGCAGGGCCGCGGGCCGTGGTGACCGCGACCGGGAACTCGCCGGAGGGCAACGCTCGTGACGTCGGTTTCGCTGATCGTGCCGTGCTACAACGCGGCCAGGACCCTGCGCCTGTGCCTGGAGTCGGTGCTGGCCCAGACCCGCCTGCCCGACGAGATCGTGGTCGTCGACGACGCCGGCTCCGACGGCTCGGCGGCCATCGCCGAGGAGCTGGGCTGCCGGGTCGTGCGCCTGCCCGCCAACCGCGGCGTGTCGGCGGCCAGGAACGCCGGCGTCGAGCACACGACCGGCGAGCTGATCTTCTTCCTGGACAGCGACGTGGCGCTGCGGCCCGACGCGGTCGCCAATGCCGTCGCGATCCTGGAGGCCGATCCGGGCGTCGGCTGCGTGCACGGCGTCTACGACACCGAGCCGCTGATCGACGACGGCCCGGTCGAGTGGTACCGGCTGCTGCACCAGGTCCACTGGCGGCGCCGGCACCTGGGCGAGGTCAACAGCGTCGTGTTCGCCCTGGCCGCCATCCGCCGCGAGGCGCTGACCCGGGCCGGCCGGCTAGACGAGAGCCTGCGCGACTGCGAGGACGTCGAGTACAGCAGCCGCCTGGCCGTCCACACCCGGATCGTGCTGACCGACGCCGTGGCCGGCCGGCACGACGAGGGCCACCGGTTCCTGCCCGTGCTGTCGGAGCAGTGGCGGCGGGCGCTGCCGCTGATCCCGCTCGCGCTGGCCACGGCCAGGCGGGGCGCGGCCAAGCCGGAGAACGCCAACAGCCGGGCCGGGATCCTCGCCTGCGCGCTGGCGCTGGCCTGCCTGCCGCTCGGCCTGTTCGCGCCGGCGCTGTTCGCGGCGCCCGTCGTGCTGGTCGGGTGGTTCGTGGTGGCCGATCCGGAGCTGCTGCGGTTCGTCCACCGGGAGCGCGGCCCGGCCTTCACCGCCTACTTCATGGCCGTGCACCTGGCCGTGCACGTGGTGCTGGTCACCGGGCTGGCCGTCGGCTCCCTGCGCCTCCTGCGGAGCGGCCCGGCCTGACCCCTCAGGAGGCGGGCGGCTTGAGCGCCGCCCGGTAGACCGCGGTCGTCGCCGCCGCCGCGCGCTCCCAGCTCAGGCTTTCGCGGACGAACCGCTCGCCGCGCTCGCCCAGCGACCGCCGCAGCGCCTCGTCCGACATGACGTCGATGATCCCGCGCGCGATGTCGGCCGGCTCGGCGGCCCGGACGAACCGTGCCGCGGGCCGCGCCGGGTCGTCCCCGAGGAAGATCCGGGAGAAGCCGTCGCCGAGGACCGTCGCCCGTCCCAGTGCCATCGCCTCGGTCGCGACCAGCCCGAACGGCTCGAACAGCGAGGGGAACACGCAGGCGTCGGCCAGCTCGTAGTACTCCAGCAGCTCCCGGCCGGTGACGAACCGGCCCGAGGTGAGCACCCGCCCGCGCAGCCCGGTCGCGCCCACGATGCGCCGGACGCCCACCTCGTCCCCCTCGCCGACGATCAGCAGCCGCAGCCCCGGCACGGCGGCCGACGCCGTACGCATCGCCTCCAGCAGCTGGTAGACGCCCTTCTGGCGTTCGATCCTGCCGACGAACAGCAGCACCTTGTCCCGCTCCGACAACCCCAGCCGCCGCCGCAGCGCCGCCGCGCCCCGCCGCAGCGCGTCCCGGTCGAAGGCCGGATCGGCGACGACCCGCTCGTACGTGCCGCCGAGCGGCACCACGTCGATGGGCGTACGCCGCCACCCCGCGGCGAGAAGCTGCTCGCGCACCTCGGGCGTGGCCACCACCACCCGTCGCGAGATCCGGGCCAGGTGGCGTTCCAGCGCCGCGAACAGGTTCAGCGGGTCGCGGATGCTGCGCTGCGCCGCCACCCCGTACTCGGTGGTGTGCACGTGCAGGACCACCGGCAGCCGCAGCAGGTGGTGGCAGAGCAGGGCGGCCAGGAAGTTCGTCGAGTCGTGTACGGCGACCAGGTCCGGCCGCCCGCCGCGGCGCAGCCGCCGCACGTACCGCCAGTCGCTGACCACGACCTGCGCGGCCAGCAGCAGGAACTCGGCGCGGCGGGTGCGGTTGAGCCGCCGCCCGCGCGCGCCGGGCAGCCGGACGCGCGGCCGGTGCACGGTGACGCCGTCCACGCGCTCGTCCACGGGCAGGCCGCCGACGTTGAGCGTGTGGACGGTGAGCTCGTGGTCGCGGGCGAGCCAGGGGGTGATCAGCTCGACGTAGCGGCCGAGCCCCGCCGTGACGTTGGGCGGGAACTGGTTGACGACGCAGGCGATTCTCATGACGGGTCCTTGAGGTAGACGCGCGCGGCCGTCACGGCCACGACGGCCAGCAGGAGGAGGTTGACCAGCGCGAACCCGGCCAGGCCGCCGGCCACCCCGTGCCACCGGACGCACCAGGCCGGCACGGCCAGCGCGACCGGCGAGCTCGCCAGCAGGCAGCCGATCAGCACCCGGGCGCCGCGCACCCCGTCCATGGACAGCGCCACCGCGTACAGGTTGAACGCCGTGTGCGCCCCGATGCCCAGCGACGACAGCGTCATCAGCCCGGTCGCGTACGGGTACTCGCCGCCCATCAGCAGGAAGAACACCGTGCTCGCGGCGAAGGAGAAGACCGCCGTCACCCCCGCCACGGCCGGGACCAGCCGGGCGATCCGCCGCATCAGCACCGCTTTGTCGGCGGTCGCCATCCTGGGCAGCAGCACCAGCAGCACGCCGTCGGTGAACACCACGCCGAGCAGCCGCTTGGGGAAGCCGTTGTAGACCGCGTACACGCCGACGTCGGCCGGGGCCGCCCAGTGGTTGAGGTAGAGCACGTCCACGCCGAACAGCAGGCCGGTCAGCGCGGCGACGGCCGTCACGTACGCGCCGTGCCGGTAGAGCGAGCGGGCCAGCCGCGCCGAGAACGCCCGCGGCCGCACCCCGGCCGTCGCCGTCGCCGCCACCGCGAACGCCGCGTTCGTCGCGATCAGCGCGACCAGGTACGGCCCGGCGTCCCTGATCCCCAGCACCAGCAGGCAGAAGCAGGCGGCGCCCAGGTAGGCGACCGCGACCGCCAGCTTGAGCCGGGCCACCAGCGCGAACCGGCCGAGCCCGCGCAGGAACCCGTCCGCGAGCTGGTTGACCGTCATCGACACCGCCAGCGCCAGCCCGTAGGCCAGCGCCGGGACGTCCACGTTCAGCGCGGGCGTGAGCAGCGGGGCGGCCAGCAGGCCCAGCGCGGCCAGCCCGGCGCTCATCGCCAGCGTCGCCGCCAGCGCCGTCGTGACCAGCGCCGGACGCTCGCCCGGCGCGGCCCGCGGCAGCTCCTGGAGCACGACGTAGTGCAGGCTCGTCAGCATGACCACGGTGACGATCAGCGCGATCGACAACACCACCGTGAACCGGCCGAACGCGCTCGCCCCCGCGCCGCGCGCGACGACCAGCGTGGTGGCCGCCGCGATGCCGCTGGCCGCCGTGCTCACCAGCGTCGGGCCCGCCGCCCACCGGTGCCCCCGGACCAGGCCCGCCGCGCGGCCCCTCAGCCCGTGCACCGCGCGTACGCCCGCCGGGCGAACTCCAGGTCGTCGGCCGTGTTGACGCCGCGCGCCTCGGCCGGGTCGGTCACCGGCACGACCGTCACCGGCCATCCCTCGGTCCGCGACAGATGCGCCAGGAACGGCAGGAAGTTCACCTCGCCGGTGGCCGCGCCGCGCGCCGCGCCCGCCGCGTACCGCTCCCACGCCTCCCGCAGGCCCGCGGTGGCCAGGCAGAACACCCCGATGTCGCTGAGCCCGCCCGGCCGGCACGCCTCGCCCTCGCGCGACTGCCGCACCCGGACGAGCTCGCCCCCGGCCAGCTCGTACTCCACGTACGGGTCCTCCATCGGCACCAGCGGCAGCGTCAGCCCCTCGCCCGGATGGGCGGCGACGACCCGGCGCACGGTCCGCGCCGACAGGTTCGCCTGGTCGCCCCAGACCACCAGGATCGTCTCGTAGCCGGCCCAGTGCCCGGCCGCGCCGAAGATCGCCGCACCCATCCCGGTCGGCCGCTCCTGAACGCTCACCGACACCCCGGGCGTCCCCGCCACCAGCTCGCCGAACGGGCCCGCGCCCGCCGGGGACACCACGACGTGCACGTGCCCGGTGACCGGGCGCAGCCGCCGGTGCAGCACGTCCCACACGGTGACGCCGTCGGCGAGGCCGATCATGATCTTCGGGAGGTCGTGGCCGAGCCGCGTCCCGCGTCCGGCGGCCGGGATCACCGCGCACACCCGCCGTTCACCCATGTCGCCGATCACCTCTCCAGCAGGGACACGATGTGGTCCAGGTCGGGGGCCGCGACCGCGCCGGGCGCGGCCTCGGAGGTGTGCACGTGCAGCGTCGCCAGCCCGGCGCCGACGGCCGAGGCCACGCCGTGCGCGCAGTCCTCCAGCGCGACGGCCGCGGCCGGCCGCACGCCCCAGCGGCGGCAGGCCGCGGCGTAGAACCCCGGGTCGGGCTTGCTCACCGGCACGTCGTCGGCGGTCAGCACGTCGCGCACCGGCAGCGGGCACGCGGCCAGCACCCGCTCCACCGAGGCCCGGCTGCCGCCCGTGACCAGGTAGGCGGCCCGGCCCGCCGCGTTCAGCGCGGCCAGCAGGCGGCGCGCGCCGGGGAACGGCCGCACCAGGCCCGCCTCGACGTAGCCGCGGTAGAGCCGCTGCTTGTGCCGCGCCAGCCGGTCGGCCGCCGCCGGGTCGCCGGTCAGTCGGGCGGCCACCGCGGCGGTGCTCGCGCCCGCGTGGTCGGCGTAGCGGAAGGTCTCCAGCGCGCCGGGCGCGTGCTCGGCCAGGGCGTGGCGGAAGGCGGCCTCGTGCGCCGGGGCCGAGTCCACCAGCGTGCCGTCGAGGTCGCACAGCCAGACCGTCCAGGGCAGCATCCGGCTCACCCGGCCCGCGCCAGCGGCGCCTCGCCGAGCACCGCGAGCAGCGCCTCGGCCGTACGCGGGCCGCGGTGGGCGCCCGGTCTGGCCGGGTCCTCCAGGTCGGCGCTGATCCAGCGCGCCCCCGCCCACGAACCCCGGTCCAGCACGCGGGCCGGCACGGCGGGAGCGCCCGCGCCCCGGCCGCTGAGCACGTGCGTGATCGTGGCCCGCTCGTTGCCCGGGTCGCCCAGGTAGGCCAGCGTGCGGTCCACCAGGTCGGTGGCCGTCAGCCCCTGGACGTCGTGGTCGCCGCCGACGTTCACGACGAACACCCTGGCCGCGGCCCCGCTCCCGGCCCCGCTCCCGGCCCCGCTCCTGGCCCCGCTCCCGGCCCCGCTCCCGGACAGGGCCTCGGCCAGGCCCGGGGTCAGGTAGCTGGGCAGCAGCGAGGAGTGGGGGGTGCCGGGGCCGTACACGATCAGGTCGGCCTCGGCCAGGGCCCGCAGCGCCTCGGGGTTCGGCGTGACCGTGGCGGACCGGCGGGTCAGCAGCTCGCGCACCCGCTCGGCCGGGCGGCCCGCCAGCGCGCCGCGGTCGGCCGCCGACAGCGGCTCGCGCAGCAGGAACAGGCCGGTGATGGCCACGCCGTCCTGCGGCGCGACGATGTCGGCCTCGTCGGCCAGCACCCGGCCGTCCTGCTTGAGCGCGACGAGGAACGCGTTCTCGCCGCCGGTCACGTTCAGCAGCCGCACCGGCGAGCCGAACGTGCGCGCGCACGCCCGTACGGCCGCGTTGAAGTCCTCGCCCAGCCGCAGGTAGGCCCCGGCGAACACCAGGTTGCCCAGCGCGCAGTCGGCCAGGTCGAGCCCGCCGGGCCGGGCGGCCAGACGGTCCGCGACGACCCGCAGCTCCCGCGCCGCCTCCGCCGGGCCGGTCGCGGCGACGTCGCCGATCAGCGCGTCCAGGTCGGCCGGGGTGGCGCCGGGCGGGAGCCGGCGTTCCAGCAGCGTGTGGCGCGGATCGCCGGGGTCCAGGTGCAGCAGCAGGTTCTTGCGGAAGTCGGACGGGCCCAGCATGCCCGGCAGCCAGCGGCGCAGCGCGCCCGTGGACAGCCCGTTGTCGTACCCGTTGACCAGCAGCGACAGGCTCGTCCCCGGGGTGCGCAGCAGCGCACGGGCGATGCCGGCGCCGCCGCGCCCGCCGCCGAACAGGGCCACCGACACCGGGCTCGACACGGTGCTCGTCATGGTGCTCATCGCACCTCCTCCAGCGGGGAGCGGCCCAGCGGGAACGGCGCGAGCGGCGCCCGCAGCACGCCCCGGCGCAGCAACCAGCGGCGCAGCCCGAGGTAGCCGACGAACAGCGCCCGGTCGCGCGCCCCGCGCCAGAACCGCCAGCCCCGGCTGCCGCCGCCCCGCTCGCGGTGCTCGATCGGCAGCTCCTCCCACACGTGCCCCAGCTCGGCCACGCGGGCGGTGATCTCGGTGGAGCAGTTCATCCCCGCCGACTCCAGCGGCAGCGCCCTGAACAGCGGGCCGCGCACCACCTTGAAGATCGAGTTGAAGTCGCGGTAGCGGGTGCGGTGCAGCAGGTTGCTGACCGCGCCGCTGGCCGCCGACCCCCACCGGTACGGCAGGCTGTCGGCCTTCCTGACCCGCGCCCCCGAGAAGGCGGGCCCACCGCCGTCCCGGATGCGCTCCAGGAACGCGTCGAGGTTGGCGATCGGGAACTGGCCGTCGGAGTCGAGCAGCACCACCCAGTCCAGCCGGGTGCGCGCGACGGCCGCGGCGATGGCGGCCCCCGCGCCCCGGTTGCGCGCGAAGGTGACGACGACGAGCTGCGGGCAGTCCTCCCGCAGCTCGCGCAGGATCCGCCCGGTCGCGTCGGAGCTGCCGTCGTCGCACACGACGATCTCCCACCTGGCCACCCCCGGGTGGCGCTCCAGGTAGTCCCGCCATTCCGTCACCGCCGCCGCGATGTTGTCCGCCTCGTTGTACGCGGGTGCCGCCACGGAGACGTCGACGGCCGGCCTGTTCGGCAAGGGGTCACCTCCTCCGGGTGGCGTCCGGGTCGGCGCCGGCCCCGGTCAGGCGCCCGATCCAGCGGTCCAGGGGCAGCAGGTTGATCCCGGCGAGGACCGGGACGTGCGCCAGCGTGAACACGACCGCCCCCCAGAACGGGATCGGCCCGCCGGTGAACAGGTTGATGTGCGGGGCGTCGATCCGGTCGGGGATCTCGACCGGGTTGACCACCTGCCACATCACGTCGAGGAAGCCCGAGAACACGATCAGCACCCCGCTCGCCATGATCTTCAGGCAGCGGCCCGGCGAGCCGCCCCCGATCCGGTACGCGGCGGCGACCGTCAGCACGATCCCCGGGTAGAGCAGCAGGTACAGGTGCGTGTAGAAGTCGTCGCCCTGGGCCCGCGCGCCGTCGCCGTAGTAGAACCAGCTGATCCTCGGGATGAGGTAGCCGGTCAGGAACACGAACGGCGCGTACAGCAGCCAGTGCAGGCGCGGCGACATCCAGGGGAAGAACGCGATCGCGCAGCACAGGCAGGCGAAGGCGAGCAACTTGGCGGCGAGCTGCCAGGCGGCGTCGATCTCGCGGGCGTGCGGGGTGGCCAGCCAGACGAAGGCGAAGCCGGTCGCGCCGACGGCCAGGGCGATCCACCAGATGTGGGCGGCCCAGGGGCGCGGGGCGTCGAGCAGGGGGTCGGGATGGTTCACTACCGGTCCTCGTGGGCGTCATCGAAGGGTCACGGGAGCGCTCCCAACGCAGTATGTCACCTGTCCCGGCGGCGGCCACCGCAATATCGGATAACGGACCCACCGGAACTTGCGGGCATGCTGACTAACAGTAGTGTCCGCCTGAAAGTCCAGCTCAGAGCTCATGGCGCGGCTGGTGGAACGATGCAGGAGAAGAGTGGCCGCAAATGGCCTGCCTGCGGTGTCAAGACCCGGCGTGGAGTCGGGAAGTAAGACGTTCCGTCTGTCGCTTTTCGTGTGAAAGTTTGACCATCTTCACATAAGGCCAGCTCGGCAGGCGTTTCGGTTTCTTGGGAGCGCTCCCGCGACTTCTCATCTTTCAGGCCCGTAAGCCCTGTTTCGGGCGGGCCCAAACCGCCGTCAGCCGACCACGCCCTCCGCGCGCAGGCCGGCCACCTGCGCCGGGGACATGGACAGAAGCTCGCCCAGCACCTCGTCGGTGTGCTCGCCCAGCTCCGGCGCGGGCGACGGCGGGGCCTGGCGGCCGTCCAGGAGCAGGGGGCCGCCCGGGGCCAGGTGCGGGCCGACGCCCGGCTGGTCGAGCGGGGCCATCAGCGGCTCGGCGCG
>NZ_JBSFGJ010000268.1:0-13100 GCF_053596515.1 Nonomuraea sp. NPDC001684 | reverse complement strand
CGCTGCTGTTCTTTTTCCGGGGGACGGGAACCCTGTGGGGGCCGTGCCGGGGGGGGCAACCCGCGCGGGGCCGGGGCAGGCCGTCCGCGGGCACGGCCCCCCCGAAGGGAGGAACCCCATGAGACGGGCCCTGCTGACCGGCCTGCTGCCACTCCTGCTGTCCGCCCCGGCCGCCGCGATGCCGCTTTCCGGAGCGGCGGCCGGTGCCGAGGTGGCCGAAACGGCCGAAGCGGGCGAGAAGACCGCGAGGGCCGAGGTGGTCGAGGTGGCCACGGCGGCCCAGCTCGCCGGCGCGCTGGCCGCGGCCGTTCCCGGGCAGACCATCAGGCTCGCGCCCGGCGAGTACCACGGCGCCTTCGTCGCCCGGCGCCCCGGAACGTCCGCCGCCCCGATCACGCTGACCGGACCGGCGGACGCCGTCCTGGTCAACGACGGTCCCTCCGGCGCCGCGCCGTCCTGCCCCGCGCCCGGCGGCGGCTGGGACTCCGGCTACGGGCTGTGGCTGTACGAGGCGCCGTACTGGCGGCTCACCGGGTTCACCGTCAAGGACTCCAAGAAGGGCGTCGTCCTGGACGCCTCCCCGCACGTGGTCATCGACGGCGTGTACGTGCACCACGTCGAGGACGAGGGCGTGCACTTCCGGCGCAGCTCGTCCGACGGCGTGCTGCGTGGCTCCCGCATCACCCACACCGGCCTCGTCCAGCCCGGTTACGGCGAGGGCGTCTACCTCGGCTCGGCCGGCTCCAACTGGGGCTGCCACGGCGACACCGGCGGCGCGGACCGCTCGGACCGCGTCCAGGTCACCGGGAACACCATCGGCCCGTACGTCGCCGCCGAGCACATCGACGTCAAGGAGGGCACCAGCGGCGGCCTGATCAGCGGCAACACCTTCGACGGCACCGGCGTCAGCGGTCAGAACTCCGCCGACTCCTGGGTGGACGTCAAGGGCTCCGGCTACACCATCGAGAACAACACCGGCACGTTCGCCCCGCCCGGCACCTTCGCCAACGGCTACGAGACGCACAATCCGGCCACGACGCCGTCCTTCCTCAACGGCTGCGGCAACGTCTGGCGCGGCAACCGATCCGATCTCGGCGGCGTCGGCGGGTACGCCATCAAGATCACCTCGACGTCGAAGTGCGCGGCCGATCCCAACGTCGTGCACTCCTCCAACACCGTCACCGGCGCCACCCGCGGGCTGACGAACGTCCCGGTGACCCCGGGCTGACGGCCCGCTCAGGACCAGCCGCCCGGCCTCCGGGCGGCGCCCTCGCCGTGCCGCGCGCCGCCCAGGTGAACCCCGCCCAACAGGGTTAAGAAACCTTCCTAACTTCATTGACAGCCCTCAGCGCCCTGCGCCACGATCCCGGTAAGCGGCTCGGCGCGGCTTCCTTCCCCAGGATGTGACGCGCTCAGCGAAAGACCTCCTGCCCCGGCCGCCCACCGGACCGTGCTCCGATCTCTCACCCCCAGGAGAATCGCCATGTCCAGAGTCCGCCTGGCCGTCATGGCCGTGATCGGCCTGCTGGCCGGCCTGCTCGTGGCCGCCAACGCCTCGGCCGGCACCGCCGAGACGCTGCTGTCACAGGGCAAACCCGCCACCTCCTCCTCCAAGGAAGCCACCTCCTACGCCGCCGCCAAGGCCTTCGACGGCGACCTCACCGGTACCCGGTGGGCCTCGGCCGAAGGCCACGACCCCGAATGGCTGCGCGTCGACCTCGGCGCCGCCCAGCAGATCAGCCGGGTCAAGCTGACCTGGGAGGACGCCTACGCCACGTCGTACAAGATCCAGACCTCCCCGGACGGGAGCGCCTGGACCGACGTCTACTCCACCACCAGCGGCGACGGCGGCGTGGACGACCTCACCGTGACCGGCACCGGCCGCTACGTCCGCATGTACGGGACCGCGCGCGGCACCGACTACGGCTACTCCCTGTGGGAGATGCAGGTCTACGGCGGCGGCACCCAGCCCACCGACCCGCCGGGCGACACGTTCGTCGTGGCCGCCGCCGGTGACATCGCCGAGCAGTGCACCGCGAGCTCCTCCTCCTGCGTGCACCCGAAGACGGCCGCCCTGGTCGAGTCGATGAACCCCGAGTTCGTCATCACCATGGGCGACAACCAGTACGACGACGCCCTGCTGTCGGACTTCCGCAACTACTACGACAAGACGTGGGGCAGGTTCAAGGCCAAGACCCACCCGGTCCCCGGCAACCACGAGACCTATGACCCGGCCGGATCGGAAGCCGGGTACAAGTCGTACTTCGGCGCGATCGCCTTCCCGCAGGGCAAGAGCTACTACAGCTACGACCGGGGCAACTGGCACTTCGTCGCGCTCGACTCCAACCACTTCGACCAGTCCGCCCAGCTCACCTGGCTCAAGAGCGACCTCGCCGCCACCACCAAGCCGTGCGTGGCCGCGTACTGGCACCACCCGCTGTTCAGCTCCGGCGAGCACGGCAACGACCCCGTCTCCAAGCCCGTGTGGCAGGCCCTGTACGCGGCCGGCGCCGAGTTCGTGCTCAACGGGCACGACCACCACTACGAGCGGTTCGGGCCGCAGAACCCCAGCGCCCAGGCCGACACCGCGAAGGGCATCGTCGAGGTGCTCGGCGGGATGGGCGGCGCGTCGCCGTACCAGATCGAGAACGTGCAGCCGAACAGCCAGAAGCGGCTGAGCGGCACGTTCGGCGTGCTGAAGCTGACCTTCACCGGCAGCACGTTCGGCTGGCAGCTGATCGGGACCGACGGCTCGGTCAAGGACAGCAGCCCGACCTACTCCTGCCACTAGATGTACATCTCGCTTCTCGGCACCCGGCTGACCAGGGCGGTGCCCGCCAACGTGGTGGCGCTCGGCCTGGTCAGCCTGGTCACGGACGTCTCCTCGGAGATGGTCACCGCGGTGCTGCCGCTGTACCTGGTGGGCACGCTCGGGCTCAGCCTGGTGCAGTTCGGCCTGCTGGACGGCCTGTACTTCGGCGTCACCGCGCTGGTCAGGCTGGCCGGCGGGCACGCCGCCGACCGGTGGAGCCGTCGCAAGCTGGTCGCCGGGCTCGGGTACGGGCTCTCGGCCGTCTGCAAGCTGGGCCTGCTCGCGGCCGGCGGATCGGCCGCCGCGCTCGGGCTGGTGCTGGCCGCCGACCGCACCGGCAAGGGGCTGCGCACCGCGCCCCGGGACGCCCTCATCACCCTGAGCGCCCCGCCCGACCGGCTGGGCGGCGCGTTCGGGGTGCACCGGGCGATGGACACCGTGGGCGCCTTCCTCGGGCCGCTGGCCGCCTTCGCGGTGCTGACGGCGACGGCCGGCGCCTACGACGCGGTGTTCGTGACGAGCTTCTGCGTGGCCGCGCTGGCCGTGCTGCTGCTGGTCCTGTACGTACGCGACCGGCGCGGCCCGCTGACCGTCCGCGTCCGGCTGCGGGCGGCGGTGACGCGGGAGCCGGGGTTCCGCCGGGCCTGCCTGGTGGCGGTCGCGCTCGGCCTGGTCACGGTCAGCGACTCGTTCGTCTACCTCGTGCTGCAGCGGCGGCTGGCGATCGCGCCGGAGCTGTTCCCGCTGCTGCCGCTCGGCACGGCGGGCGCGTACCTGCTGCTGGCCGTGCCGCTCGGCCGGCTGGCGGACCGGTTCGGGCGCGCGGCGGTGTTCGTCACCGGGCACGTGGCGCTGCTCGCGGTCTACCTGGTGCTGATGGGCCCGGCCTGGCTGCTGCCCGCGCTGCTGCTGCACGGCCTGTTCTACGCCGCCACCGACGGGGTGCTGATGGCCCTGACCGGGCCGATGCTGCCCGAGAGCGCGCGCACCGGCGGGCTGGCGCTGCTGCAGACCGGGCAGGCCACGGCCCGGATGGTGTCGTCCATCCTGTTCGGCCTGCTGTGGGCGGGGACGGGGGAGGGGCCGGCGCTGGCGGTGATGGCCGCGGGGCTGGTGACGGCGTCCGCGATCGCGTGGCGGGCGCTGCGATCACAAGGAGGTCGTCCATGAGACGGGTGCTCGTGCTCCTGGCCGCGGTGGTCCTGCTGGCGGGCGGCGCGACCGCGTACGCCACCTGGGCGGCGTCCTCGCGGCAGACCGGGCCCGCCGTCGCGGGCTTCGACACCGGCGAGCCGGGCCGGGTGCTGGTGCGCAGCGGCGGACGCGTCGCCTCCGTGCCGCTCGCCGACCCGGGCGCGCCGCCGCGGGTCAGCTCCCGGGCCTGCGACCGCTTCTACACGGCGAACGGCACCACCCTCTGCCTGGTCACCCGGCCCGGCCCGCTGCCGAAGACCGAGGCGCTCGTCCTGGACCGGTCGCTCAAGGAGACCCGCCGGATCAACCTGGCCGGCGTCCCGAGCCGGGCCCGCGTGTCGGCCAGCGGCCGGATGGCCTCCTGGACGGTGTTCGTCACCGGCGACTCCTACAGCACCGGCGGCTTCTCCACCTGGACCGGCATCCTCGACACCCGGACCGGCTACCTCGTCACCAACATGGAGGACATCCCGCTCTACCTCGACGGCCGCCGCTACCACTCGGCCGACGTCAACTACTGGGGGGTCACGTTCGCCGCCGACGACAACCGCTTCTACGCGACCGTCTCGACCAAGGGCAGGACGTACCTGGTGGAGGGCGACTTCGGGGCCTGGCGGGCGCGCGCGCTCAGGGAGAACGCCGAGTGCCCGTCCCTGTCGCCGGACGGGACCCGGCTGGTGTTCAAGAAACGCGTCTCGCCGGGACCGTGGCGGCTGCACCTGCTGGACCTGGCCACGATGCGGGAGACCCCGCTGGGGGAGCGGGCCAGCATCGACGACCAGGCCGCCTGGCTGGACGACCGCACCGTCATGTACGCCAAGGACGGCGACGTGTGGGCGGCCGACGTAGGCGGCGGCCCGCCCCGACGGCTGATCCCCGGCGCGAGCTCCCCGGCCGCCGTCCGCTGACACGCGGTCACGGGGCCCCCTGGGTCCGGGGGCCGGCGGTCAGGGGAGCCGGATGAGGCGTCTCTCGACCGCCACCGTGACCGCGGCCGTGCGCGTGTCCACGCCGAGCTTGTCGTAGATGTGCACCAGGTGGGTCTTGACCGTCGCCTCGGTGATGTAGAGCCGCCGGGCGATCTCCCGGTTGCTCGCCCCGCTGGCCAGCAGCTCCAGCAGCTCGACCTCGCGGGCGCTCAGCGCCGGGCCCGGCTCGCGCATGCGCCGCATCATCCGGGTCGCCACCTTGGCCGACAACACGCTCTCGCCCCTGGCCGCGGCCCGGATGCCCTGGAACAGCTCCTCCGGCGGGCACGCCTTGAGCAGGTAGCCGATGGCCCCCGCGTCGACGGCCCGCATGATGTCGGCGTCGCTCTCGTACGTCGTCAGCACCAGCACCTGCGGCGGCGCGGGCAGCTCGCGGACCCGCCGGGTGACCTCCACGCCGTCGAGGCCCTCGCCGAGCTGCAGGTCCATGAGGACGACGTCGGGGGAGCAGGCGGCGATGCCGCGCAACGCCTCGGCGCCGTCGGCCGCCTCGCCGACGATCTCCATGTCGGGCTCGCCGCCGAGCAGCGCCACCAGCCCCGCCCGGACCACCGGATGGTCGTCGACCAGGAACAACCTCATGCCCCACCGCCGTCCAGGGCCCGCGGCGGCCACGCGGCGGGCACCCGGGCCGCGACCGCCGTGCCCTCGCCGGGCGCGCTCTCCACGACCAGGACGCCGTGCACCTCCGCCAGCCGGTCGCGCATCGCCCGCAACCCGTAGCCGCGGCCGGGAGCGGGGGCCGGTTCGGCGAAGCCGACGCCGTCGTCGAACACGTCGAGCGTCACCTCGCCGTCGAGGTAGGACAGCGTCACCGTGACCGTCACCCCGGCCGCCGGGTCCGCCGCCGGGGCGGCGTGGTCGCGGACGTTGGCCAGCGCCGCCTGCGCCACCCGGAGCAGGGCCGCCTGCACCTCCGGCGCCAGCGGGTACTCCTCGCCCGCCAGCCGGAAGCGCACCCGCGGCCCAGTCTCGCCGGCGTCCGCGCAGAGCCGGGCGAGGGCCTCGGGCAGCGTGACGTCCACCAGACCGGGCGGCTGGAGGTCGCGGACGAACCGCCGTGCCTCGGCCAGGTTGTCGGCGGCGGCCGCGGCGGCCCGCCGTACGTGGGCGCGGGCCTGGGCCGGGTCGGTGGCCCACATGCGGTCGGCGGCCTGGAGCAGGATGCCCATGCTGGTCAGGCCCTGGGCGAGGGTGTCGTGGATCTCCCTGGCCAGCCGCTCGCGCTCCTCCAGGACGCCGGTGCGGTGACGGGAGTCGGCCAGCGTGCCGCGGGTGCTGATCAGGTCGTTGATGAGCAGCTGCCGGGCGGCGCTCTCGCGCTGCAGCTCCCCGAAGATCACCGCCGTCATGGCCGCGATGCCGACCGGCGCGAGGATCAGGCTGACGTCGAGCTCGCGGGCGATCTCCAGCTGGGCCACGATCACCACCAGGGTCAGCGCCGCGGCGGCCACCGCGAAGCCGTGCGCGTTGAGCAGCCGCAGGCACAGGAAGAGCAGGGGGACCGCACACCAGCTGAACGACGGCGCCAGCACCACCAGCGCCAGCCACACCGCCGCCACGCCGCCCAGCCAGACCAGCCGCCCCTGCCGCCCCAGCCGGTGCCACCAGACGATCCCGGCCGCGTAGGCCAGCGCGAGCAGGCCGCAGACGGCCAGCGACGTCACCGTCTGGGCGCTCATGCCGTGGCGGGACACCAGCCGCAGGGCCGAGGCGGCGAGCAGCAGGTAGAAGCCGACGTGCATGGCCCAGTTGAGCCAGGTGCGCTCCCTCATGGCCCTCCCCGTCGCCGCGCCCTTCGACACTATCCCCTGCCCGAGAATGGCCCCCACCAGGGCGGCGGCGCATCAACCGATCGGTTGACCCGGCCCTCGACCGCTCGGCGCGCGCAGATCGCCCGTGCTCCCGATGGCCCGCGGCGGCCCGCCCGGAAACCTAGAAGTGTCCGACTTCGCCCTGACGAACTGGAGAAACCATGAACATCCGTACTCGCCTGGTCGCCGGCTCGCTGTCGGGGCTGGCCGTGCTGGCCGGCGCCGTCGCCGCCACCTCGCCCGCCCAGGCCGCCGACGCCGCGCACAGCGCCCGGGTCGCCCGGGTCGCCGCGGCCGAGCCCGTCGTGCAGACCGGCACGCTCTCCGCCGACGCCGCGCTGAAGATCGCCGACGCCGCCCTGAAGGAGGCCGTCAAGCAGAAGCAGCGCGTCACCGTCGTGATCGTCGACCGGTCCGGCGCGACCCGCCTGGTGCTCAAGGGCGACGGCGCGGGCCCGCAGACCGAGGAGTCGGCCCGGCGCAAGGCGTTCACCGCGGTCTCCTTCGGCCGGACGACGTCCGAGCTGGGCAAGGGCATCAACGGCGGCGGGCCGTCCATCGCCGACATCCCGGGCACCCTCTTCCTCGGCGGCGGCGTGCCGGTCGCCTCGGGCGGCGCTCCCGTCGCGGGCATCGGCGTGGGGGGCGCCCCCAGCGGCGACATTGACGAGTCCATCGCCCAGGCGGGCCTCAAGGCGGTCGCCGGGCAGCTGCGCTGACCGGCTGGACCGGCCCCCGGCGCGCCGCCGGGGGCGGGCGGACGGAAGGATGAGGGGATGAACCGCCGAGCCATCCTGACCTGGGGACTCGGTCTGATGCTCGCGGCCTGCGGCGGGCGCGAGGTGAAGGGAGCGGGAATGGCCGACGAGGAACTGCTGGCGGGAGCCGCGCGCGGGGACGCCGCCGCCGTCCGGGACGCGCTCGGCGCGGGGGCCGACGTCGAGGCCCGCGACGGGCAACGCCGTACGGCCCTGCTGCTCGCGGCGGCGGCCGACCACGTCGAGGTGGCCAAGGTGCTCGTCGCGGCGGGCGCCGACCCCGACGCCCAGGACGCCAGGAAGGACACCCCCTGGCTGGTCACCGGCGTCACCGGGAGCGTGGCGATGCTCAAGGCGCTGCTGCCCGCCGGGCCCGACCTGACCAGGCGCAACCGGTACGGAGGCGTCTCCCTCATCCCCGCCTGCGAGCGCGGGCACGTCGAGTACGTGCGCGAGGTGCTGAAGACCGGCATCGACGTCGACCACGTCAACGACCTGGGCTGGACGGGCCTGCTGGAGGCGGTCATCCTGGGCGACGGCGGCGAGCGCCACCAGGAGGTCGTGCGGCTGCTCATCGCCGCGGGCGCCGACGTCGACCTGGCCGACCGCGACGGCGTCACGCCGCTGGCCCACGCCGTCTCCAAGGGCCAGAGGGAAGTGGCCGCCCTGCTCCGCGCAGCCGGAGCCCACTGACCCGGCGGGGCCCGGCCTCGGCGGGCGCGCAGGAGGCAGGCGTCCGGAGCGCGGCAGGCGCCTGCTATGGTGTGAAATGCTTGTGATTCTCAGCTAGGAGACCAGACATGGCAGGTGACGACGACATCTCCGGGTGATACCGGAGGTTGATCGGCCCCGGCGTGAGCGCGTGAGCGCCGCCGGTGTGGCCGCGTTCGTCGTTTCCCGAATCCCTGTCCTTTCACCGGGCGGCTTCGGCATGCCCGCGTTCTCCGTCGAGGTCTTCTTCACATGTCCGACGCGTTCATCGTCTGCTCCAACCTGTCCTTCTCCTGGCCTGACGACACCCCCGTCTTCAGCGACCTGTCCTTCAGCGTGCCCGGCGGCCGTACCGGCCTGGTCGCCCCCAACGGCGCCGGCAAGAGCACGCTGCTCAAGCTGATCGCCGGGGAGTACCGGCCGCGCTCGGGCGGCGTGTCCGTCAACGGCGTGCTCGGCTACCTGCCGCAGAGCCTGCCGCTGGCCGGCGACCTGACCGTGGCCGAGGTCCTGGGCATCGCCCCGGTGATCGCGGCGCTCAACGCCATCGAGGCGGGCGACACCGCCGAGGAGCACTTCACCATCATCGGCAACGACTGGGACATCGAGGAGCGCACCCGTGCCCAGCTCGACCGGCTCGGGCTCGGCCACCTCGACTTCGCCCGCACCCTGCGCACGCTGAGCGGCGGGCAGATCGTCTCGCTCGGCCTGGCCGCGCAGCTGCTCCGGCGGCCCGACGTGCTGCTGCTCGACGAGCCCACGAACAACCTCGACCTCGACGCCCGCCACCGGCTGCACGCCGTGCTCGGCGACTGGAAGGGCTGCCTGCTCGTGGTCAGCCACGACCGCGCCCTGCTCGACCGCATGGACCGCATCGCCGAGCTCGACCGGGGCGAGGTGCGCTTCTACGGCGGCGACTTCACCGCCTACGAGGAGGCCGTACGCACCGAGCAGGAGGCCGCCGAGCGCAACGTGCGCACCGCCGAGCAGGAGCTCAAGCGCGAGAAGCGGGAGATGCAGCAGGCCCGCGAGCGCGCCGAGCGCAGGGCCGGCAACGCCGCCCGCAACCTCAAGAACGCCGGCCTGCCGCGCATCTTCGCCGGGAACATGAAGCGCGGCGCCCAGGAGTCGGCCGGCCGGGCGGGCCAGACGCACGCCGCCCGCGTCAGCGACGCCAAGGCCCGGCTCGACGAGGCGGGCCGGGCCCTGCGCGACGACCAGCGCATCTCCCTGCAACTGCCGGGCACCAACGTGCCCGCCGGGCGCACGGTCTTCCAGGGCGAGCACCTCATGGCCCGCGGCCTGTTCGCCGAGCCCGGCATCGACCTGGTCGTGCGCGGGCCCGAGCGCATCGCGCTGACCGGCCCCAACGGCGCCGGCAAGTCCACGCTGCTGCGCCTGATCACCGGCGACCTGGAGCCCGACGGCGGCACCGCCAGGCGGGCCGACGGCCGGGTGGCCTACCTGTCGCAGCGGCTCGACCTGCTCGACGACGACCTCACCGTCGCCGAGAGCCTGGCCGCCTTCGCCCCCGCGATGCCGGCCGCCGAGCGGATGAACCTGCTGGCCCGCTTCCTGTTCCGGGGAGCGCGCGCCCATCTGCGGGTAGGTGTGCTGTCGGGCGGCGAACGGCTGCGCGCCACGCTGGCCTGCGTGTTGTGCGCGGAGCCGGCGCCCCAGCTGCTGCTGCTGGACGAGCCGACCAACAACCTCGACCTGGTCAGCGTGGGCCAGCTGGAGAGCGCGCTCGGCGCGTACGAGGGGGCGTTCGTGGTGGTCAGCCACGACGAGCGGTTCCTGGCGGAGATCCGGGTGGACCGCAGGCTGGAGCTGTCCGGCGGGCGGCTGCTGGAGGGCGGCGGGCCGGAGCTGGGGTGACGTCCCCTGTAGGGGGCTATTTCCGGACATATTAATAAACTTGGATGGTTCGTTCTCTTGTGTCATTCAGGTTTGTATAGGTAGGTTTGGCGGCTATGACCGCATCGAAGGCTCCGACGACCGCCGAGGAGCTGCGCGGCGCCGGACTGCGGGTGACCGCCGCCCGGGTCGCGCTGCTCGAGACCGTCCGCGAGGGTGACCACCTCGGGGTCGAGGCGATCGCCTCCGGGGTGCGCGAGCGCGTGGGTCATATCTCGTTGCAGGCCGTGTACGACGCCCTCCACGCGCTGGCCGCCGCGGGGCTCGTCCGCCGCCTCGACCCCCCGGGCAGCTCGGCCCTGTACGAGGGCCGCGTCGGGGACAACCACCACCATCTCGTGTGCCGGTCCTGCGGCGCCGTGGCCGACGTCGACTGCGCCGTCGGCCACGCCCCCTGCCTGACCGCCTCCGACGACCGCGGCTTCGCCATCGACGAGGCCGAGGTCATCTATTGGGGCCTGTGCCCCGCCTGTTCCACCGGCAGCAGTTCCTGAGCACCCAGATTCCGCCTCGTCCGGAAGGATTCCCATGTCTGAGAACCATGATGCGATCGTCACAGACGCCAAGTCGGAGGACTCGGGCGGCTGTCCGGTCGCGCACGAGCGCGCCCCGCACCCGACCCAGGGCGGCGGCAACCGCCAGTGGTGGCCGGAGCGGCTCAACGTCAAGATCCTGGCCAAGAACCCGGCCGTGGCCAACCCGCTCGGCGAGGACTTCGACTACGCAGCGGAGTTCAAGACCCTCGACCTCGCGGCCGTCAAGCGGGACATCGCCGAGGTGCTGACGACCTCGCAGGACTGGTGGCCGGCCGACTTCGGCCACTACGGCCCGTTCATGATCCGGATGGCCTGGCACAGCGCGGGCACGTACCGCATCAGCGACGGACGCGGCGGCGCCGGGTCCGGGCAGCAGCGCTTCGCGCCGCTCAACAGCTGGCCGGACAACGGCAACCTGGACAAGGCCCGCCGCCTGCTGTGGCCGGTCAAGAAGAAGTACGGCCGCAAGATCTCCTGGGCCGACCTGCTGATCCTCACCGGCAACGTGGCCCTGGAGTCGATGGGCTTCAAGACCTTCGGCTACGCCGGCGGCCGCGTGGACGCCTGGGAGCCCGACGAGGACGTCTACTGGGGCCCCGAGTCCACCTGGCTCGGCGACCAGCGATACACCGGCGACCGCGAGCTGGAGAACCCGCTGGCCGCGGTCCAGATGGGCCTCATCTACGTCAACCCCGAGGGCCCCAACGGCAACCCCGACCCGCTGGCGGCGGCCCGCGACATCCGCGAGACCTTCCGCCGCATGGCGATGAACGACGAGGAGACCGCCGCCCTCATCGTGGGCGGTCACACCTTCGGCAAGACGCACGGCGCCGGCCCGGCCGACCACGTCGGCCCCGACCCCGAGGCCGCCCCGATCGAGCAGATGGGCCTCGGCTGGCGCAACAGCTTCGGCACCGGCAAGGGCGGCGACGCCATCACCAGCGGCCTTGAGGGCATCTGGACGAACACCCCCACGACCTGGGACAACAGCTTCCTGGAGATCCTGTACGGCTACGAGTGGGAGCTGTTCAAGAGCCCCGCGGGCGCCAACCAGTGGCGGCCGAAGGACGGCGCCGGCGCCGGCACCGTGCCCGACGCCCACGACCCGGCCAAGCGGCACGCTCCGACGATGCTGACGACCGACCTGGCCCTGCGCGTGGACCCGATCTACGAGCAGATCACCCGCCGCTGGCTGGAGCACCCCGACGAGCTCGCCGACGCCTTCGCCCGCGCCTGGTACAAGCTCACCCACCGCGACATGGGCCCGCGCGCCCGCTACCTCGGCCCGGAGGTCCCGGCCGAGACGCTGCTGTGGCAGGACCCGCTGCCCGCGGTGACGCACGAGCTCGTCGACGCGGCCGACGTCGCCGCGCTCAAGGAGCAGATCCTCGCCACGGGGCTGTCGGTGTCCGAGCTGGTCTCCACCGCGTGGGCCTCGGCCTCCTCCTTCCGCGGCAGCGACAAGCGCGGCGGGGCCGACGGCGCGCGCATCCGCCTGCAGCCGCAGAGCGCGTGGGAGGTCAACGACCCCGACCGGCTGGCGACCGTGCTGGGCACGCTGGAGGGCGTCCAGAAGGCGTTCAACGGCGCCCAGACCGGCGGCAAGCAGGTCTCGCTGGCCGACCTGATCGTGCTGGCCGGGTGCGCGGGCGTCGAGCGGGCCGCCAAGGAGGCCGGCTTCGACGTCCAGGTGCCCTTCACGCCGGGACGCGCGGACGCCACGCAGGAGCAGACCGACGTGGAGTCGTTCGCCGCGCTGGAGCCGGTCGCCGACGGGTTCCGCAACTACCTCGGCAAGGGCAACCGGCTTCCGGCCGAGTACCTGCTGCTCGACCGGGCCAACCTGCTGACGCTGAGCGCGCCGGAGATGACCGTCCTCGTGGGCGGCCTGCGGGTGCTGGGCGCCAACCACCGGCAGTCGACGCTCGGCGTCCTCACCACGACCCCGGGGACGCTGACCAACGACTTCTTCGTCAACCTGCTCGACCTGGGCACGACGTGGCACTCGACCGAGGACGCCAACCTCTTCGAGGGCCGCGACGCCGCCACCGGCGAGGTGCGGTGGACCGGCACCCGCGCCGACCTCGTCTTCGGCGCGAACTCCGAGTTGCGCGCGGTCGCCGAGGTCTACGCCAGCGACGACGCCAAGGAGAAGTTCGTCCGTGACTTCGTCGCGGCGTGGGACAAGGTCATGAACCTCGACCGGTTCGACCTGGCCTGAGCCTGACCGGAACGCCCGGGGCGGCCGCCCCGGGCGTTCCGCGTGCCCGGCGACCTGCCTGGCGGGCCGGGACGCCTTCCGCCCCCGGCGCGGGCCGTGCCGGACGTCAGGCGGTGAGCAGGGCCTGAGAGGTGACGCGCAGGTCGGC
>NZ_JBSFGJ010000267.1:0-13290 GCF_053596515.1 Nonomuraea sp. NPDC001684 | reverse complement strand
GGCCAGCCCGGCGTTGAGCGCGGTGACCGCACGCCAGTCGCCTTCCCGCAGGACGGCCACGGCGACCTCGGGCGGCTGCTCGGGGCTCTCCCAGCAGGCCGCGGCCACCGTGCCGGCGCGGTCCACGGACAGCGAGGGCTGGCCGTCGCGGCCGCCCAGCGTTCCCCGGGCCGTCCAGCGGCTCAGGACGCGGCCGTCGGCGGCGCTGAGCACCCCGCCGTGCACGCCGGTGCCCGACCAGCCGGTGAACCACAGGGTGTCGTCGTCCAGCCAGCCGAGGTCGGTGACGTCGTCCAGGTCGCCCAGGTAGGCGACCTCCCCCGTGACCAGGTCGGCCCGCAGGACGCGGCCCGAGACGATCGACAGCCCCTCGACCACCACGGCGGCCCGTCCGCCCGGGGCCAGCCGGGGCCGGGCGAGCTGCCAGGACGTGCGGTGCAACGTGCGCACCTCGCCGTCCTCGACCAGGTCGAGCCGGGGCCGGTAGTACCCGGCGGGCGTCTCGTCTTCCGAGGTCACGGCCAGGGCTCGGCGTCCGCGCCAGTCGGCGTCCCACACGGTCAGGCCGGGCAGCGCGAGCTCGCGCGGGCGGTCGTCGCCGATCTCGAACCAGGCCAGGCGGCGCAGCCGGCCGCCCGGCGTCAGGACGAAGGGGTCGGACGGGTCGTGCACGCGCAGGCCCAGATGGCTGCCGTCGCGCTCGCTGCCGGGGTCGGCCAGCCGGACCAGGACGGTCCCGTCGTCGCCGGGGATCAGGTCCTCGATCTCGCCGTCCACGCGGGCCCGCCAGCCCTCGACGGCCAGCTCGGACGGCGACGGCGTGCGCAGCAGCCGCCCGTCGGGCAGCCAGCGGACCGGGCCGTGGCAGTCGCCCGCGGCCTCCATGGCGCCGTCGAGCCCGACGACGTACGCGACGCCGTCGATCACGCAGGCGACGCGGTCGCCGCCGGGGTGCAGCGACACCGACTCGGGATAGCGCATCCCGGCCAGCGCCTGATGCACTTGAATAGGGTCGGTCATCAGCGTGCGGCCACCTTCGTCGCCCACGGGCCGACGAAGAAGTAGGGCCCGAAGCCCTCGGCGGTGACCGCCCTGCCGAACGCGGTGGCCGCCTCGCCCCACCACAGCGGCTGGTACGGCACGTCCGCCGCCGCCCTGACCAGCGCCTGGCCGAGCAGCTTGCCCCGGGCGGCGTCGTCGGTGCCCGCCTTGGCCTGGTCCAGCAGGCCGGTCACCTCGGCGTTGTCGTACTCGGCGATGTTGGTGCCGTTCTCGCCGGTGGCGCCGCCGTGCAGGAGCTGCTGGACGTACTCGGCGGGGTCGCCGGTGGTGGCGAAGTACCAGCCGAGGTAGACGCCGGAGCCGTGCTTGCCGAGGTCGGCGATCCACTGTTCGAGCGGCACCTCCTTGACCTCCAGCGTGATGCCGATGGTCTTGAGGTTCTCGGCCAGGGTGAGCGCCGCCCGCCCGAGCTGCGGGCCGCTGCTCGGGTACGTGAGCGTGTCGGCGAACCCCTGCGGCGTGGCCGACTTCGCCAGCTCTGCCTTGGCCTGGGCCAGGTCGAAGCCGTACTGGGGGATGGCCGCGTACAGGGCGGTGACCTCGGCCTCGTCCAGCACGCCGCCCCACTGGGCCGGGTCCGGGACGGCGGTGGCGACCTTGCCGTGGCCGCGCAGCACGCTCCTGACGATGCCCTCGCGGTCCACGGCGTGGGCGACGGCCCGGCGCACGTGCACGTCGTCCCAGGGCTTCTTGGCCGTGTTGAAGGCCAGCGTGACCAGCGAGCGGTCGGCGGCGGTCAGCACCTGCGCGCCGGGCACCGCCTTCCACTGGTCGATCTGCTCGGCGGGCACGTTGAGCGCGACGTCCACGTTGTCGCCGCGCATGGCCAGCAGCCGGGTGGACTCCTCGGGGATGAAGTCGATCCTGATCTGCCGGAAGGCCGGCTTGCCGCCCCGGTAGGCGTCGTTGCGGTCCAGCGTGACGTGCGAGTCGGGGGCGAACTCGGCCACCTTGTACGGCCCCGTCCCGAGCAGCTTGCCCTCCGGCGTGCCGATGCGCTCGCCGGTGGCCTCGATGAACTTCGAGCTGGTCACCAGCAGCGTGCCGGGCGTCGGCACCCACGCGAAGGCCGCGTCGGGGCTCTTGAGCTTGATCGTCACCTCGGCGTCGCCGGTGGCCTCGATCGTGTCCACGTTGGCGTAGGCGTAGGCGAAGGCGGTGGTCGAGCCCTTCTTGGCGTGCAGGTTCAGGCTGGCGACCACGTCGGCGGCGGTGAGCGGGCTGCCGTCGGAGAAGGTCACGCCGGGGCGCAGCTTGTAGACGTAGGTGGTGGCGTCCTTCCTGGCCCAGGACTCGGCCAGGGACGGCTGGAGGCTGCCGTCCGGGCCGACGCCGACCAGGGACTCCTGCACGAGGAGGGCCACGACGTAGTTCATGATGCCCGCCTCCTTGGCCGCGTCCAGCGACCCGATGGAGGAGGGCAGCGCGACGCGCAGGACGTCGAGGCTCTTCTTGGCGGCCGTCCCCGCCTCCTGCTCGGCCGGCCCGCACGCCGACAGCAGGCCGGGCAGCACGGCGAGCGCCCCCGCGAAGGCGGCGGACCGCAGGACAGAACGCCGGGAGACAGGCAGATCGGTCACCGGGGGACCCTACTTTCACACGACCGGTCAACCCGCCTAGCTGCAGTGTCTACCGGTAAACTCCAGTTGGCACATGAGAGTATTCGGCGCCTGCGCCACGAGTCAAACCCACCTAACGAATCGGAAATACATGATCACCGTGTACAGCGCTCCCTGGTGCGGTCACTGCCACCGGCTGAAGGCGCAGCTGTCCCGCGCCGACATCCCGTACACCGAGATCGACGTGGACGAGACCCCCGGCGCCGTCGACCTCATCGCCGAGCTCAACGGCGGCTCCTGGCTCATCCCCACGGTCGTCTTCCCGGACGGATCCGCCCTGGTCAACCCGGGCGTGGAGGAGGTGCGGGCGCGGCTCAGCGCATCCTGAGGGCCAGCATGAAGTCGACCCGCTCGTCCCAGGAGTTGAGCGACCTGCCGGTCAGCTCCTCGATCCGGCGCAGCCGGTAGCGCAGCGTGTTGACGTGCACGTGCAGGCGCTCGGCCGTGGCCGCCCATGAGCCCGACTCCTCCAGGTACGCCTGCAACGTCTCCAGCAGGTCCGTCTGGTTGGCCGCGTCGTACGACTCCAGCCGCCCCAGCAGCCGCGACCGGAACGCCCGGCGCAGCTCCCCCGGGATGGCGGCCAGCAGCGTGCGATGGGAGCTGACGTCGTCGCCGGTGATCACGCTGACCCTGTCGCCGCTCAGGCCGGCCAGCGTGAGCGCGTGCCTGGCCTCCTCGATCAGGCTGCTCAGCGCCGCCGGGCCGGTCGTCACGCTGCTCACCCCGAGCGTGATGCGGCCCTGACCGAGCCCCGCCTCCAGGGTGCGCGCGCCCTGGAGCACGTGGGCCGTCAGCTCGTCGGCCGTGTTGCCCGCCAGCGGGACGAGCGCGACCGCCTCGGCGGGGCCGGTGGCCGTGACGATGCCGGGCGCCAGCGGCCGCAGCAGCTCGTCCAGCACGGGCACGGCGACCTCGCCGCCGCCACCGTCGTCGAGCCGCGCCGACAGGGCGACGGCCAGCAGGCCGTGCTCGGTCTCCACGTGCAGCGTGTGCAGCCGCGACACCACGCCGGGCAGCGCCGCGTCGCCCGACTCCAGCAGCGTCAGGAGCTGGTCGAGCACCCGCCGCTCGATGCGCTGCGCCGCCTCCAGCCGCGAGCGCTCCAGCGCCACCAGCGCGGCCAGCTCGACGACCAGGTCCTCGTTCTCGCCCTGCACCTGCTCCCCCGCGTACGCCAGGAACCAGTTGGCGATGCGGTGCGGCGCCCCCTTGCTGACCGGGAACACCGACAGCGCCGTGCCGTCCTCCTGCGTCACCATCCCGGGCAGAAAACGGGCGGTCAGGAACGTGTGCGCCAGCCGCAGCCGGGCCGCGGCGTCCAGCGGCTGGGAGCCGACGACCACCCGGCCCGTGGGCGAGAGCACCCAGCAGGGCACGTCCAGCTCGCCCGCCACCGCCGTGACGAGCTTGGTGAGGCTGCCGCCGTCGACCAGGGTGCTGGCCAGCCGCCTGCGGGCGGCGTACGCGGGCCGCGGCGGCGTGCCCAGCTCGGCGATCAGGGCCCGCAGGACGTGCTCGGTGACCTGGCTGAACGGCACGTCCACCGGCAGCGTGAGCAGCGGCAGCCCGGCCTCGGCGCAGGCGTCGATCAGGTCGGCCGGCGGCACCTTGAGCGCGGTGCCGGCGACCAGCGCCGCCACGTCCCCGAGCTTGGCGACGAAGTCGCGCGAGGAGGCCGGGCCGGTGTGCCAGGTCAGCTCGGTGAGCACCAGCTCGCCCGCCTTGACGAACATGGCCGGGTCGGGCAGGTCGGTCGTGGCGACGCCGCGTACGCGCCGGTCGAGCAGGTCGTGCCCGGTCAGCACCTTCAGGGCGAGCTGGCCGGCCTGGAGGAGGTCCCTCAGCCGCATGGCCAGCCTTCCCGGCGCCAGGCCGCGTCCCAGAACATCCACTCGTAGCGGGCGGTGGTGAGCGCGCGGTCGAGCAGCCGCAGCCGCTCCTCGCCGGCCGGCGCCAGCCCGTCCAGCAGGTCGAGCACTCCCGCCACGGTCTCCTGGTAGCCCTCGCCGCCGTAGGTGTCGATCCACCAGGCGTAGAGCGGGTCCGGAGAGGACCGGCCGAGCAGGGTCTCGCCGACCCGGGCGTAGATCCAGTAACAGGGCACGATCGCGCCCAGCGCCTCCGGGAACGTGCCCAGCGAGCACGTGCGCACCAGGTACGAGGTGTACCCGACCGTCGTGGGCCCGGCGGGCGTCTTGCGCGCGTCGGCCTCGTCCAGCCCGAACGCGGCCAGCAGCTCCACCACCAGGCTGTGCTCCACCTCGACGGTCATGGCGGCGTCGCGGGCGAAGCGCTGCACGCCGGACGGCTCCGGCGAACGCGCCGCGCACGCCGCCAGCGCCCTGGCGTAGTCGGGCAGGAAGTGCGCCTCCTGCACCACGTAGTGGCGGAACGCCTCCCGCGGCAGGGATCCGTCGGTCAGCCCCGACAGGAACGGGTGGGCCAGGATCTGGTCGTACACACCGCCGACGACCTGCCACAACTCATCACGAAACCGGCTCACCCGCCCAGGCTATCGGCGCATCACGACCCGCGGCGCCACCTCGATGCCCAGCTCGCGCTCGTGTTCCACCAGCGCCCGCAGCTCCGGCCCCCACTCGGCCTCGGGCAGCACCGCGAAGCCGTGCCGCTCGTACCAGGGGGCGTTCCAGGGCACGTCGCGGAACGTCGTCAGCGTGACCGCCGGCGCCCCGACCGCCCGCGCGTGGTCGGCCACCGCCTCCACCAGCCGCCCGCCGATGCCCTGCCGCATGTGGTCGGGGTGCACCGCGAGCTGGTCGAGATGCAGGTTGCCGTCGACCCGGCCGATCAGCGCGAACCCGGCCGGCGGGTCGCCTTCGACCAGCACCGAGGTCGCGTCCGTGACGTCCTCGACCATCGTCGTGCCCGCCGGGAAGACTATGCCGGCCTGCTCGAACAGCTTGTCGGCGGCCAGTTCCACAGAGATCAGCCCGGCCAGCTCGCCCGGGTCGGCCCATCGCACCATGACGACACGGTCTCATGTTTCGGGTGGACCACGCCGCTGGTATTAGTGTTGATGATCGTAGGCCCGGCTGTGCGGAGCCGGGACCCTCTCCTCACGACGTGCCCATGACCGCTGTCACATGCGGTCATGGGCACGTCGTGCAGCGGTCACAGGTCGAGCAGGGGCTCCAGGCCCACGGTGAGGCCGGGCAGCTCGCGCACCCGGCGCACGCCCAGCAGCACGCCCGGCGTGAACGCCGACCTGCTCATCGTGTCGTGCCGGATGGTGAGGATCTCGCCGTCGCCGCCGAGCAGCACCTCCTGGTGGGCGATCAGCCCGGACAGGCGCACCGCGTGCACGTGCACCCCGCCGACGTCGGCGCCGCGGGCGCCGTCGAGGGCGGTGCTGGTGGCGTCGGGCATCCCGCCGAGCCCGGCCTTGCCGCGCGCCTCGGCCACCAGCTCAGCGGTACGCCGGGCGGTGCCCGAAGGGGCGTCGGCCTTGTTCGGGTGGTGCAGTTCGATGATCTCGACGGACTCGAAGTGGCGGGCCGCCTGCTGCGCGAAGTGCATCATGAGCACCGCCGCGATGCCGAAGTTGGGGGCGATCAGGCAGTTGACGCCCGGCGAGCGCTCCAGCCACCCGCGCACGGTCTCCAGCCGACCGGCGTCGAACCCCGTGGTGCCCACCACCGGGTGCACGCCGTGGGCGATGGCCCATTCCAGGTTGCCCATGACCACGTCGGGATGGGTGAAGTCGACCACCACCTCGGCGCCTTCGAGCCCCTCGACGGGATCGTCCTTGTCGAGCGCGGCCACCAGCTCCAGGTCGTCCGCAGCCTCGACCGCCTTGCACACCTCGACGCCCACGCGACCACGCGCGCCCAGCACACCAACCCTGATCACGCCCCCAACCCTATTACGCCCGCCACCCCCTCCCAAGCACCCCCCGAACCGAGAAGGGGGAGAGCGGAATCCCGCTCTCCCCCTCCACAACGACCCCGGCCGGGGCGAACCCGGTCAGGCGATGGCCTCCGAGAAGTCCTTGTCCCCGTACGGCCCGATGACGGCCAGCGTGAGCGGCCGGCTCAGGACGTCACGGGCGACCTCCCCGATCTCGTCGGGGGTGACCGCCTCGATCCGGGCCAGCACCTCGTCGACCGACATCAGCTCGTCGTAGACCAGCTCGTTCTTCCCGATCCGCGACATGCGCGACCCGGTGTCCTCCAGCCCGAGCACCAGCCCGCCGCGCATCTGCCCCTTGCCGCGCATGATCTCGTCGGCGGTGATGCCTTCGGCCACCACCCGGGACACCTCGTCGCGGCAGATCTTGAGCACGTCGTCGATCTTCGAGGGCAGGCAGCCCACGTAGATCCCGAACTGCCCGGTGTCGGCGTAGGCCGAGGTGTAGCTGTAGGCCGAGTAGGCCAGCCCGCGCTTCTCCCTGATCTCCTGGAAGAGCCGGGAGGACATGCCGCCGCCGAGCGCGGCGTTGAGCACGCCGAGCGCGAACCTGCGGTCGTCGGTGCGGGACATGCCGGTCGTGCCGAGCACCAGGTTGGCCTGCTCGGTCGGCCGGTCCAGCACCCTGACCCCGGAACGGGTCTCGGCGCCCGGACCGCTGGTGCGCGGCGGGGCGAACTCGTAGGGGCCCTCCAGCGCGCCCGCCCGCTCGTACGCGCGGGCGACCAGCTCGACGACCTCCTCGTGCCGCACGTTCCCCGCCACCGACACCACCGTCGTACGCGGCCGGTAGTACCGGTGGTAGTACTCGGCGATGCGCTCCTGGCCCAGGGCGTTGATCGAGTCGACCGTGCCCAGGATGGGCCGGCCGATCGGCGAGTCGCCGTAGAGCGCGGCGGCGAACTGCTCGTGCACCACGTCGGACGGGTCGTCGTCGTGCATGGCGATCTCTTCCAGGATCACCCCGCGCTCGGACTCGACGTCCTCCTCGGTGATCAGCGAGCTGGTCACCACGTCGGCGAGCACGTCGACCGCCACGGGCAGGTCCTCGTCGAGGACCCGCGCGTAGTAGCAGGTGTACTCCTTGGCGGTGAAGGCGTTGATCTCGCCGCCGATGCCCTCGATGGAGGCCGAGATCTCCATCGCGTCCCGCGTGGGCGTGCCCTTGAACAGCAGGTGTTCGAGGAAGTGGGTGGCCCCCATGTGCTCGGGGGCCTCGTCACGCGAGCCGATGCCGACCCACATGCCGACCGCGACGCTACGCACGGTCGGCATGGTCTCGGTCACCACACGGAGCCCGCCCGGCAGGACGGTGCGCCTGACGACCCCGGCTCCGTCCTTGCCGGGGTGCAGCGTGGTGGTCATCACGAGGCCTCCTGCTTCGGGGGTGCCGAGAACTGTGGTTGCCCGGTCACGAGTTGCGGTCGTCGCCCTCGTTGGGGCGGCTGGTGCGCACGCGGGTCCGGGTGCGGCGCGGCCGCTCCGGCTTGTCCTCGGCGGCGGCGGAGTCGGCCTCGGGCGCGGGAGCCTCGCCGTCCTCGGCGCCGGCCGCGGCCTTGGCCTCCTTCTCGGCGGCCTCCTTCTCGATGACCTCGACGGGCACGAGGGAGAGCTTGCCCCGGCCGTCGATCTCGGCGATCTCGACCTGGATCTTCTCGCCGACGCCCATGACGTCCTCGACGTTCTCGATGCGCTTGCCGCCGTGCAGCTTGCGGATCTGGGAGACGTGCAGCAGGCCGTCCTTGCCGGGCATGAGCGAGACGAACGCGCCGAAGGCCGCGATCTTGACGACCGTGCCCAGGTAACGCTCGCCGACCTCGGGCATGTGCGGGTTCGCGATGCCGTTGATCGCCGAACGGGCCGCCTCGGCGGAGGGCCCGTCGGTGGCGCCGATGTAGATCGTGCCGTCGTCCTCGATGGTGATCTCGGCGCCCGTGTCGTCCTGGATCTGGTTGATCATCTTGCCCTTCGGGCCGATGACCTCGCCGATCTTGTCGACCGGGACCTTGATCGTGATGATGCGCGGCGCGGTCGGGTTCATCTCCGCCGGGGAGTCGATCGCCTCCTGCATCACGTCGAGGATCGCCAGGCGGGCGCCCTTGGCCTGCTTCAGCGCGGCGGCCAGCACGGAGGCGGGGATGCCGTCGAGCTTGGTGTCGAGCTGCAGGGCGGTGATGACGTCCTTGGTGCCGGCGACCTTGAAGTCCATGTCGCCCATGGCGTCCTCGGCGCCGAGGATGTCGGTCAGCGTGACGTAGCTGCCGCCCTCGCTGATCAGGCCCATCGCGATGCCGGCGACCATCTCCCTGAGCGGCACACCGGCGTCCAGCAGCGCCATCGTGGACGCGCAGACCGAGCCCATCGAGGTGGAGCCGTTGGAGCCGAGGGCCTCGGAGACCTGGCGGATGGCGTACGGGAACTCCTCGCGCGAGGGCAGCACCGGGATGAGCGCCCGCTCGGCCAGCGCGCCGTGACCGATCTCGCGGCGCTTGGGCGAGCCCACGCGGCCCGTCTCACCGGTGGAGTACGGCGGGAAGTTGTAGTTGTGCATGTAGCGCTTGGTCCGCTCGGGGTTGAGCGTGTCGATGTTCTGCTCCATGCGCAGCATGTTCAGCGTGGTGATGCCCAGGATCTGGGTCTCGCCGCGCTCGAACAGGGCCGAGCCGTGCACCCGGGGCACCACGTGGACCTCGGCCGACAGGGCGCGGATGTCCTTGGTGCCGCGGCCGTCGATGCGGACGCCCTCCTTGACGACCCGCTCGCGCATGAGCTTCTTCATCACCGAGCGGAACGCGGCGGAGATCTCCTTCTCGCGCCCCTCGAACTCGGGCAGCAGCCGCTCGGCGGCCAGCGCCTTGACCTTGTCGAGCTCGGTCTCGCGCTCCTGCTTGCCGGCGATGGTCAGCGCGGCGGCCAGCTCGGTCTTGATCGCGGCCTCGACCGCGTTGTAGACGTCGTCCTGGTAGTCGAGGAAGACCGGGTACTCGGCGGTCTCCTTGGCGGCGACCTGCGCGATGCGGGACTGCGCCTCGCACAGCACCTTGATGAACGGCTTGGCGGCCTCAAGGCCCTGCGCGACGGTCTCCTCGGTCGGCGCGACCGCGCCGTCGGCGACCAGCTTGAGCGTGTCCTTGGTGGACTCGGCCTCGACCATCATGATCGCGACGTCGCCGTCGTCGAGCAGGCGGCCCGCCACGACCATGTCGAACGTGGCCCGCTCCAGCTCGGGGTGCGTCGGGAAGGCCACCCACTGGCCCTCGATCAGCGCGACCCGCACGCCGCCGATCGGGCCGGAGAACGGCAGCCCGGCGAGCTGCGTGGACAGCGAGGCGGCGTTGATGGCGACCACGTCGTAGAGGTGGTCGGGGTTGAGCGCCATGACCGTGGCGACGACCTGGATCTCGTTGCGCAGGCCCTTGACGAACGACGGGCGCAGCGGCCGGTCGATCAGGCGGCAGGTCAGGATCGCGTCCTCGGACGGACGGCCCTCACGGCGGAAGAACGAGCCGGGGATGCGGCCCGCGGCGTACATGCGCTCCTCGACGTCGACCGTGAGCGGGAAGAAGTCGAAGTTCTCCTTGGGAGCCTTGGACGCGGTGGTGGCCGAGAGCACCATCGTGTCGTTGTCGAGATAGGCGACGGCGGAACCCGCCGCCTGGCGCGCGAGACGACCGGTCTCGAACCGGACCGTGCGCGTGCCGAAAGAGCCGTTGTCAATGACGGCTTCAGCGGTGTGGACACCCTCCACGGGGGACCTCCTTGTGGTCGGTCACCCGCGCCCTCTTTTCTCACCGGCACCCTCGTGCCTATGAAGGGACCCGCTCGTCAGACGGCCGCCCATCCGTCGTGCCCGGTGGCACGGTGGCGGCGATCCGTCAGCGTGTCCCCCATAGAAGGTGCAGCGCCGGTCTTCGATCGAAGCGCCCGGTCGTTCTTACCGGAAGCCACTACCGAGGACCGGCCCGCAGGCGTCGCGGGTCGCATGGTGCTGAATCGGACGCGGGGGCTGTGTGTCTCGGATATTCAGTTGTACGCCGACGGCGCGGCGGCTCGCCGCCACGACGCGCCGGTCGTGTGTGCTCCTACCCACATGGGCGGAGCCATATGAGAAGGGAGCGGCGCCGGGCGCCGCTCCCTTTCATGCTATCGGCGCAGACCGAGTCGCTCGATGAGCGAACGGTAACGCTGGATGTCGACCTTCTGCAGGTACTTCAGCAGACGACGCCGGCGACCGACGAGCAGAAGCAGGCCACGACGGCTGTGGTGGTCGTGCTTGTGCGTCTTCAGGTGCTCGGTGAGCTCGCTGATGCGCTTGCTGAGCAGCGCGATCTGCACCTCGGGCGAACCGGTGTCGCCTTCGGCCGTCGCGTACTCACTGATGATGGTCTTCTTGGCAGCGGTGTCGAGGGACACGGCTCTCCTTCGATCTACGGACACGCGCGAATGAGATGAGAGTGCGAACGACCGTGCGTGCCTACAGTCGCCGCGTGAAGGCCGTCATGGGCAGCGCAGCAGCGCCACCGTTACAGAGCCGACATGCAAGGTTACCATCGGAGTCAAGCGTTTCGCGCCCGCGAACGTTCCGCGCCCGCCGCGGCCGGCGTCACGACGTGATGCGGCGGGCGGCGTCGACGTCGGCGTGGATCTGGTCGATCAGCGCCTCGATCGACTCGAAACGGGTGTTGCCCCTCAGCCGGGCGGCGAACTCCACCGCCACGTGCACCCCGTAGAGCTCCAGGTCGTCGCGGTCGAGCGCGTACGCCTCCACGGTACGCGGCACGCCCTCGAACGTCGGGTTCGTGCCCACCGAGATCGCCGCCGGCCACCGCTCGCCCTCGTACGGCGCGGGCAGGTTGGCCACCGGGACGCACTCCAGCCACCCCGCGTAGACCCCGTCGGCCGGGATGGCCGTCTGCTGCGGCGTCTCGACGTTGGCGGTCGGGAAGCCGAGCTGCCGCCCGCGCTGGTAGCCGCGCACCACCACGCCCTCCACCCGATGGGGACGGCCCAGCTCGGCCGCGGCGCCCTCGACGTCACCGGCGACGATCAGCTCGCGCGCGGAGGACGAGGAGACGCCGTCGAGCAGGGGCACCACCTCGACCTCGAAGTCGTACTTGTCGCCCAGCGTGCGCAGCGTCTCGACGTCGCCGGCGGCGTGGTGCCCGAACGTGAAGTCCGCACCCACCACGACCACCGCCGCCCCGAGGCGCTCGCTCAGCACGCCCTGGGCGAAGTCGTCGGGGCTCGTCCTGGACAGGTCGAGGGTGAACTCCACCACCTCGACGTCGTCGATGCCCAGCTCGGCCAGCAGCTCGGCGCGCCGCTTGAGCGTGGTCAGCCGCGCCCGCCGGGTGCCCGGCCGCACCACCTCGTCGGGATGCGGCTCGAACGTGACCGCCACGCTGCGCGCCCCCCGCTCGCGGGCCAGCTCGACCGTCCGCTCGATCACCTTGCGATGCCCGCGATGGACCCCGTCGTACACGCCGATGGTCACCACAGACCTTCTCGAACCCCGCACGCTAGGCCCCATTCGTTCGTGGCAGATCAATCCGACACAAGCCTGCCATGCACCTCCCGCTCACCTCCAATCGAGGGGCGGAGCGCGGTATTCCCGCAAGTAGGATGAGCCATCATGCCTCGATACGCGCTCCTGATCCTGCCCGCCTTCAACCGGGTCTACGGCGAGAGCTCCCCACGTCTGACCAGGGGCGAGCTGGCCGTCTTCAGCGACCACGCCATCGAGAACACCGTGCTGGACAGCGCGGAGACCACCATCGGCGGCGTCCCGTACATCACGTTCGAGACCGCCGAGCCGCTGTCCGAGTCCGACGTCGCGCTGCTGTCCAACCTGTCCTCCGTCTACGCGGTCTTCGGCGTCGAGGGCGACCTGCTGCGCCCGCTGGCCATGCGCCCCCTCGACCGGCTGAGCAGCGACCTGCTGACCATCCAGAAGTACGCCGGCAAGACCAACGAGCACTTCACCAAGCTGCTGCTCAACGTCACCGTGCTCGCCTCCGACCGGCCCATGTCCGGGAGGTTGTCGGTGTTCGACCCGATGTGCGGCCGCGGCACCACCCTCAACCAGGCCCTCATGTACGGCTACGACGCCTACGGCCTCGACGTCGACGGCAAGGACTTCGAGGCGTACACGACGTTCATCAAGACCTGGCTGCGCAACAAGCGGCTCAAGCACACCGCCGAGATCGTGCCGGTGCGGCGGGCGCGGGCGCTGGTGGGGCGGCGGCTCAACGTCACGTTCGGGCTGTCGAAGGAGGCCGTCAAGGCGGGCGACGTACAGCAGCTGGCGGTGGTCAACGCCGACACGCTCAAGAGCCGCGAGTTCTTCAAGCCCCGCACGTTCGACGTCGTCGTGACCGACGCCCCCTACGGCGTCCAGCACGGCAGCAAGGGCGGCGGCGGCCTGTCCCGCAGCCCGCTGGAGCTGCTGCGGCAGGCCGTGCCGGTCTGGGCCGAGCTGCTGCGCCCCGGCGGCGCGATGGGCATCTCCTGGAACACCTACGGCGGCAAGAGCGCCGAGCTGGCCGCGATCCTCACCGGCGCGGGCCTGGAGGTCATGGACTACCCCGACTTCGAGCACTGGGTCGACCAGGCGATCGTCCGCGACATCCTGGTCGCCCGCAAACCCGCCTGACGAGCGAAGGCCGCGCCTCAGCCCGCA
>NZ_JBSFGJ010000266.1:0-13380 GCF_053596515.1 Nonomuraea sp. NPDC001684 | reverse complement strand
AGCCGATTTCGGCGCCTGGGAGGGGCACACGTTCACCGAGGTCCAGCGTGAGTGGCCCGCCGAGCTGGCCGCCTGGCTGGCCGGCCCCGACGCCGCGCCGCCCGGGGGCGAGAGCTTCGCCACGGCGGCCCGCCGCGTCCAGGCGGCGGGGGAGCGGCTGGTGGAGCGCTACGAGGGCAAGACCGTCCTCGTCGTCTCCCACGTGACACCGATCAAGATGTTGCTGCGCGGGGCCCTCACGGCGCCTCTGGGCGCGCTCTACCGGATGCACCTCGACCTGGCCTGCCTGTCGCTGATCGAGTACTACGCCGACGGCCCCGCCGTGGTGAAGTCCTTCAACGACACCGCCCACCTCCGTTGACCACGCCCGGCGACACGACCCGTTCGCGTTGAGCGCAGCGGTGGCGAAGCCGTGCCTCGACCAGCCTGCGGGGCGTTGAGCGCGGCCGCGCCGGGAGCCGCCAGAACATCCCGGCGCGGCCGCTGCTGCCTCCGCCCCCCTCAGGCGGTGACATGCCCATCCCACCCAATCGATCTTGCGACTCGGTTGGGAACGGCTTGAGGTTTGATAACCTCCCTGAAGACGAGTCGGCCGGGCGGCCGCGTCGGGCCTTCGGGCCCGCCGAGGAAGGTCCGGGCTCCACAGGGCAGGGTGGTCGGTAACGCCGACCCGGGGTGACCCGCGGGACAGTGCCACAGAAAGCAGACCGCCTCCCGCCTCGGTGGGAGGTGAGGGTGAAAGGGTGGTGTAAGAGACCACCAGCGCCCACGGCGACGTGGGCGGCTAGGTAAACCCCACCCGGAGCAAGGTCAAGAAGGGACGCTCTCCGGAGCGTTCCGCGCGCGACGTTCGAGGGCTGCCCGCCCGAGCCGCGCGGGTAGACCGCTTGAGGCCGCCGGCAACGGCGGCCCTAGATGGATGGTCGCCCCTTCGTTCGCGAAGGACAGAACCCGGCCTACAGGCCGGCTCGTCTCTCACCTCCCAGTTCCTGGGCCTCGCGGCCGTGCACGATCAGGGCGTACAGCACCAGTACGTCCACCGCGATGACCGCGAGCGACCACCACGGGTTGACCGCGATCCAGGTCAGCTGCGTCATCGCGTTGATCATGACGAGAACCACCGCCACGATGCGGGCCCAGGTCTGCCCCACGCTCACCGCGATACCGGTCAGGAGCAGGACGACCCCGAACAACAGGTGGATCCAGCCCCAAGTGCCGACGTTGAAGAACAGCAGGCGGGATGGTGTGCGGACGAACAGCCCGCTGTTGATCACCGCGTAGAGACCGGTGATGATGTTGAACACGCCGGCCATGATCATGAGCATGCCGGCGAACCATACCCAGCCCACCCAGCCCGTTACGGGCCTGCTCTGGTACGTCATCGTCGAACCCTCCCCCGTGAGTTCACGTACACCGGCAGTCACCTGCCCGTCGAGCTGAGCTGTATGCGTCTTCCCAGCTCACAAGGTTTCGACGACGCGTCAGGCGCCCGGCGGCGAGGGGCGGAAACCCAGCCGCCTCCGGGGATGCCTGCCAGCCTCGGCACCCTGACGACACCTCGGCCGGGCCCCGACGGCGTCTCCACCGAGGCCCTGACGGCAGTTGCGGGGTCAGGCGGAGCGGGCGTCCCAGGCGGCGAGGATGGCGGCCTCCTTCTCCGGGGCCATCCCGTGGACCATCCTGCGCCCGTAGGAGCGCTGCTCCTCCGGGATCTCCCGCAGCCACGCCCACGTGTCACGCACGGTCTCCGCGACCGGACGCGCCCGCAGCCCCGCCGCCTCGGCCTTGCCCGTCGGCACGCTCCAGAAGTTGGCGTTCTCCTCCGACGGCGGCCCGCCCCACAGCGGCAGCTCCACGAACGCCCCGGCCCCCTGCGCGACCAGGAACTCCGCGTCCATCCAGACGAACTCCGCGTCGGACCCGGTGACCTGCTTGCACAGCTCCAGCCACTCGCCGTAGGTGGTGTTGCCCGCCGGGCCGGTCACCGCGAAGCGGCCGGCGACGCCCTGCTCGGCCTGGTCGAGGGTGAAGATGGCGACGTCGCGGGCGTCGATGAGCTGCATCGGCTCGGCGGGATCGCCGGGCGCCAGCACCCGGCCGCCCCGCGAGATGCGGGTCAGCCACCAGGGCAGCCGGGCCACGTTCTCGTACGGGCCGAGGATCAGCCCAGGCTGGACGATCAGCGCGTTGCCGTCGAAACCCTGCTCGACCGCCCGCTCGCACCCGGCCTTCAGCACACCGTAGTCACCGTCGTCGGGACCGGCGTCGGGCTCGCACGGCCATCCGCCGGTGTCCTCGGTCGCGGCCTTGGCGGGGAACCCGTCGAGGGCCGAGACGCTGGAGATGAACGCGTACGTCGCCGCCCGGCCCGACAGCGCCCGCACCGACTCGCCCACCACCCGCGGCACATACCCGGACGTGTCCACCACGAAGTCCCACGACCGGCCGTCGGCCAGCCGCTCCAGGTCGGCGACGGACTCCCGGTCGCCGCGCACGGTCTCGACGCCCGGCACGTCGTCGCCGCTCTGCCCTCTGTTGAACGTCGTGACCTCATGGCCGCGCGCCAACGCCTCTTCCGCGATGGCGCGCCCCAGGAACCCCGTGCCGCCGATGAGCAAAATCTTCATGAACCCATCTTCGGCGCCCGGCGGGGCGCGGGCTCACAACTTCACGGAGAGCGAAGACCGCAGCGGCGGCACCAGGTGCACCCGCGCCGACCCGATGTCGAAGTACAGGCCCACCAGCTCCAGCTTGCCCGCCCTGACCTGCTCGTCCACCTTCCGGTAGGTGCGCAGGTTCTCCAGCTGCTGCTGGACGTTCACCCGGCACAACACGTCGAGGGCCCCCTTGTGCAGCCGGTCGCCCTCGGTCTCGATGAACCTGGCCAGGCTGTGGTTCCCATGCCGCAGCCACCGCCGCAGCCCAGGCAGGCTGCCGGCCTGCACCCCGGCGCTGAGCACCCCGGCCATGGCCCCGCATCCCGAGTGCCCGCACACGGTGATCGTGCGCACGCCGAGCACCTGCGTGGCGTACTCGATCGCGGCCACCACCGAGTCGTCGTGCGGCTCGGAGCCGCGGCGCGGCACCAGGTTGCCGATGTTGCGCACGGTGAACAGGTCGCCGGGACCGCTCGCCGTGATCAGGCTGGGCACGATCCTGGAGTCGGCGCACGTGATGAACAGGTGGGTCGGCTGCCGCTTGTGCGCGAGCTCGGTGAAGATCGGCCGGACCAGCGGCGCCGTGGTGCGGTGGAAGTCGCGCGCCCCCTCGGTGCAGGTCGCCGGGGTCGAGCCGCCGTCGTCGGGGATGGCGCGGCGCTGCGGGCGCGTCCGCCGCTGCGCCCACGGCACCCATCGCCGGTCCGGCGATCTGCCGGGGTACGCGCGGGCCCCGCCGGCCGCCAGCGTGTACCACTCGTCGTGTGGCTCGTCGAGGTCGACCGTGCCGCCCGCCTGCTCGTGGTCCAGCCGCCAGGAGTGGATGGCCTCGAAGGCCGCGTTGTCCATGAAGTCGATGGTGAGGTCGAGGTCGACCGGCGTGCCCGCGGGGATCGACCGCAGCTCGTGCGTCAGCCTGGGCACGCCGAGGAACGTCAGCGAGCCGCTGATCGTCACGTGCAGCCGGCCGTCCGGCTCCTCGCGCCTGCGCACGCTCACCCAGGTCAGCCGGCGCAGCGCCAGCAGCACGGCCAGCGCCGCCCCCGCCAGCACCCCCTCGGCCAGGCCCAGCACGATCACGGTCGCCGCCGTCACCATGTAGACCGGCACCTCGCCGTGCCCGCGGCCCTTCCTGACGCGCGCCAGCCCCACCATCCGCACGCCGGTGAACACCAGCAGCGCCGCCAGCGCCTCCAGCGGGATCAGCCGCACCGACCAGCCGAGACCCACCGCGAAGCCCAGCACCCACACCCCGTGCAGGATCGCCGCCGACCGGGTGCGCCCGCCCGCCCGCACGTTCGCCTCCGTACGGACGACGCCGCCGGCGATCGGCAGCCCGCCCAGCGCCCCCGACACCATGTTGGCCACGCCCTGGCCGGTCAGCTCCTGGTCGAGGTCGGCCCGGCGGCCGGGGTGCGTCCCGTCGGCGGCGGACGCGCACAGCAGCGACTCGACGCTGCCCAGCAGCGCGACGAGCAGCACCGCGCCCACGATCGTGTGCCAGTCGGCGGACGGCAGCACGGGGAATCCCCACCCGGAGAAGCTGCCCGCCAGGTCGAGGTGGGTGACGTCCCAGCCGGCCAGCCAGGCGACGCCCGCCGTGGCCGGCAGCGCGACCAGCGGCGCGGGCACCACCCTGACGCGGGCCGGCAGCCGCGTCCACGACGCCAGCACCATGATCGTGAACAGGCCCAGCGCGATCTTGTGCCCGTGCAGGCCGGCGATCTGGCCGGGCAGCTCGGCGAGGTTGGCCAGGGCCGACAGCTGGGGCTGTCCGCCGAGCACCACGTGGAGCTGGGAGAGCGCGAGGATCACGCCGACCGCGGCCAGCAGGCCGCGCAGCACCGCGGGGGAGACGGCCGGGACGACCCGGGCGGCCTTGACCACGCCGAGCACGAGCTGGACGACCCCCGCCAGCAGCGTGATCATGCACGTGGCCCGCCAGCCGTGCGTCCGCACCAGCTCCACGACCACCACGGACACCCCTGCCGCGGGCCCGCTCACCTGGACGGCCGACCCGCCCAGCGACCCGGCCACGACCCCGCCCACGACGGCGGCGATGAGCCCGGCCGCCGGCGGGGCGCCCGAGGCCGCCGCGATGCCCAGGGAGAACGGGACTGCGACGAGGAAGACCACGAGCGAAGCGGGTAGATCATGCCGTAGCGTACGCAACCAGCTACTGAGGGTATCGCCGATCATGTCGGAAACCCTAGTGGTGCGCCACCCCCGCTTTAGGGGGTCGTCGCGGGGGTTTTACTCATTCGGTAAGGGGCCGGAGATCACCGGTAGTAGTCGTTTTAGTCCTGCTCGGGGGCCCGGCGACGGCCGCCGCCGTTGTCGGCCTGGCCGGGAGCGGCCGCGCCCTGCGACTGCCCGCCGTACGTCGGCCAGTTCGCCGTGCCGGACGGCGGCTCGGGCCAGGCGGGGCCGGACCCGGCGGTGAAGTCGCCGGTCTCGTACGCGATGGAGGACGGCGCGGGCGGCACCGGCGGAGCCGACAGGACGTCGTCATAGGCCGAGACCGCGCGGGCGGGGACGGTCGGCGTGCCGGTGGCCGGAGAGGGGCCCGTGATGGGCGAGCCGGAGTCGTCGGCCACGGCCCAGCCGGCGCGCACCTCGTACGAGGCCGGGAACGCGGCGACCGGCGAGGCGGTGGCGGCGGGCTGCTCCACGAAGGCGGGCCAGGAGCTCGCCGGGCCGCCGTAGGAGGCGGGGGAGGGGTCGTCGAGGATGTCGGGCGAGGCGGCGGGCCAGGAGCCGGAGGTGGCCGCGGCGGGCGCGCCCGTCCAGGTGGTCTCGAGAGCGTCGGCCGCGTTGTTGGCGGCGTTGTTGTACGCGGGGAACGGGTCGCTGGTCGGCGCGCCGTGGATCGGCGCGACGGGCGCGACCGGGAAGGACCCGCTGGAGGTGACGCCCGCGTAGGACCCGCCGCCGGCGGCCGGGTTGGCGGGGAACGAGCCGCCCGCTGCCGGGACGGCCGGCTGGGCGCCGCTCGCGGGCAGGGGCTCGGGGCGGGAGGCCGGCACGACCGGCTGGGCGCCGCCGAGGAGGCTGAGCACGTCGGGCGTGGGCGCCGCGAACGTCACCGTGCGCTGGTCGGCCATGTCGGAGGCGGAGGGGGTGGGCCGCTTGGCGGGCTCCACCAGGTCGGCGAGGTTGGCCGCGGCGGCGGCGGGCTGGCGCTGGGGCAGAGGGGCCTGGACGGTCGCGGCGTTGGGGTCGGCCGCGGCGGCCACGGGCTTGGGCTTCGCGGGACGCTCACGGCGCTCGGCGGGCTGCTCACGCTCGACGGGACGGGAGGCGCCCTTCCGGGCCGCCACGGTGCCGCCGGCGCCGAAACCGCCCTCCTCGGCGTCGCTGCGGATGTTCGCCCAGAACTCCTCGTCCTCGTGGTCGGTGGTCGGGTTGCCCCACTCGTCGACGCCACGCCTGCCACGCTGACCGGTGCGCACCGGTTTCGGCTTCACCTCGTCGATCGGGGAGAAGTCGGGGCTGAAATTGGCCATGCGCGGTTCGTGCGCGGCGAACTCGTCGGTGGACCGGGCGTGCGTCATCTCCTCCTTCTCGGCCATCTCCTTCAGCCGTTCCGGAGGGAGAGAGCTCTCCCGGCGGTTCATGGAACGCATGCCCAGTGCCACGACGACGAGCACGAGGAGCACGACAGCGACCAAGCTCACGACGACCGCGATCATTGCACCACCCTCAAAGCCATGGCCTCCCTGTGGCATCGGTGAGATCGCGCGGCCATCGACGCGATCTGCCCCCTTTGATCACCAATGCCTAACAATTGGATCTGATTCTGTCGGACCACTATGAGAGTTGTCACACCCTACGCAAAGAATTGGTTCATCCGGTCTACCTGCGGTGATCGACCTGTCACTGGATGTTCACCGCCGTCAGCCGGCCCCGGGCGATCGTGTGGTCGGCGATCTCCTTCAAGATCTCGGGGAGGCCGCCCTCCCTCGCCTCGACCTTGTCGTTCAGCGTGTAGACGGTGAACCGGTAGCTGCCCGGAGTGTTGCAGGGCGGTTCGTAGCCCGCCTTCCCACTGGTCACCGTGGCCTGGCCGGAGCCCTCGGGAGGACTCTCGGCGGCACCCGGCCCCAGCTCGGTCGTGGTCGCCGGGATGTTGTAGAGCACCCAGTGAACGGCCGATTCGGAGGGAGTATGGGAATCGACCACGATCGCGATCGACTTCGCCTTCGGCAAGGGTTCGCTGGACCAGCGCAGCGGCGGGCTGCCCTGGCGGCCTCGGCAGGAGAACTCGCTCGGCAGCGGCATGCCGTCGCGCAACTCCGGGCTCGAGACGTTGATCTCCGCGATCTCCTTGGCCTGGGATCTTCCGATGCCCAGGGCGGCGCAACCTGACAGGGTGAGCGCGAAAGCCACCACTGTCACACTGACAGCGGCCCGCCTCACACGTGATGCCGTGTTACACAGCCCCATGCCGGATGATGCTACGCGGGTCTCGGCGGTGCGCAGACCGTTTCCCGATGGTCGGTCGTCGGTAAAGGAGCCGAAACCGGCCAGAATGCGGGGATCCTGGGGGTGAAGTTGGCCACAGGGACGCCGTCGGCGGAGGCTCGGGGGTGACGATCTGATGACCTTCCTGGCCTGCCCGTTCCCCGGGGCGGGCGGCGCGGTCGCGGCGCGCGAGCTCACAGGACAAAACGGGCATGGTTTCGGACGGCGCCCGGCACGCAAAATTCAGATGCGCCGCACGAGGCACATGTGCTTTGCGCTGGGGGCCGCTGCCCAGGTCTCTGCTGGCACGTCCGCGGTGGCTTGCGGGCGGACGGCGGCTGCCACGCTTCGTGAGGGCGTTTCGCGCGTGGTGCGGTAACGCGCCGCCGGGCCTGGATGGCACGAACGTGGCGCCGCCGACGTGGCCCAGCACGACAGCCTGCGGCCGGCCGCCACCGAGCATGCACCCACCGCCCCCGGCCGGCCGTCCGACACGCCGCGCCGCCCGTCCGTTCTTTACCTGCCGCCGGGTGGTGCACGCGGGGGCCTGCGCAATGCCGCCGGGGCAGGCACTGGCGCTCCTAGGCCGGGCCGGACTCCCTTCGGCTCTTGGCCTATGACCCTCCGAGCAGCCTGGGCGTCGTCTATGCCCTCGTGCTTCCAGCGGGTGCGGGCCCTGCGCTCCCAAGCCCCGAGCAGAGGGATCCCCTCCGCCCCCAGGCCCCCGGCCCCTTGGCTTCTGCCCGCTGGCTCGGGCTTGCCGACCGGCAGCGTCTTTCGCCCGTTCACCGGCTCTGGGCTCCGGACCCCCCGAGGGCCGGATGGCCCTGGCTGTGGGGATGCCTTTCGTGGGTGGCCTTGGCAGCCGTGCCGGGGATGGAAGAGATCTCGGGGTCGGGGTCAGATCGTCTTTCGGGGCGTGCGCCCTAAGCTGGTTCTTGTGACGTCAAAAGGCCCACTGCGTGACCCCGCGCACCGCGTCTCGCCCAAGGCCCGCCGCCTGTGGTTGCTGCAGGCGGCGATCGGATTCGTGCTCTTCGTGGGCGGTTCGGCCGTGGTGGCCGGGTGGGTGGGCGGCAGCGGCTGGTCGTGGGTGCCGTCCTGGTTCGCCGCGCGTTCCTGGTTGTTGCCGCTGGTGGTCGGGGTCGTGCTGACGCCGTTCCTGGCGGCGGAGCCGTTCATCAGGTACGCCGTCCACCGCTGGGAGTTGTCGGGCGACGTCGTCTACGCCAGGTCGGGGTTCCTGACCAGGGAATGGGTGTTCGTGCCGGTGAGCCGCATCCAGACGGTCGACAAGGGCCAGGGGTGGATGGAACGGCTGCTCGGCCTGGCCACGCTGGAGATCCGCACCGCCTCGCACGCGGGCTCGTCCACAATCAAGGGCCTCGACTTCGAGGTGGCGGCCGGGCTCGCCGAACGGCTCGCCCACCGCGCCGAAGAGCTCAGGGACGACGCCACGTGACCCAGCCGCCACCACCACCGCCCTCTCTGCCTCCTCCTCCGCCGCCCCCGCCCCCCGCGCCCAAGCGGCTGAGCCCCAAAGTGCTGCTCATCGACCCGGTACGCATGCTGCCCTCGCTGCTGCTGCCCCTGGTCGGCGTGCTGTTCGTGGGCGGCTTCTCGGCCAGGTCCTACGCGTGGGCGGCGTTCGGCGTCGTCGGCACCGTCGTGTTCGCGGTCATCCGCTGGGCCACCTTCACGTACGAGATCGTCGGCGACCGCCTGGAGACCAAGCGGTCGCTCATCAGCCGCTCGATCCGGACCATCCCGCTGGAACGGGTGCGCGGCGTCGACGTGTCCACGCCGCCCATGCACCGCATTCTCGGGCTGGCCGTGCTCAAGGTCGACACGGGCGCGAGCGGCGACGACGAGGAGGCCGCGCTCGACGGCGTCACGCTGGGCGAGGCCGAACGCCTCAAGGCGGTGCTGCTGCGCCGTGCCGTCCAGGTCAGGGAGGCCGAGCACGTCCCCGGGCCCGGTCCCGCGCCCGTGAACCGGCCGATCATCGCCGTCCCGCGCCGGTGGCTCCTGTACGGGCCGCTGTCCGGGGCGTACCTGCTCACGCCGTTCGCGCTCGCCGGCGGCGCGGTGGGGCTGGCCTTCCAGTGGGGCGACGACCTGGGCTTCGGCCAGGACGCCGCCTGGAGCGCGGGGGAGTGGCTGTGGGAGCACCCCTACCTGCTGCTCGTCGTGGCGCTGCTGCTGGTCGTCGCCATGCCGTTCGTCGGCGGCGTGATGTACGCGGTCTTCAACTGGGACTTCAGGCTCACCCGCCGCGACGGCTACCTCGTGGCCGAACGCGGGCTGATCAACCGGCGCAGCGTGTCGCTGGAGTCCCGGCGGGTGCGCGGCTACGAGATCGTCGACGGCCTGGCCGAACGCCTGGCCGGGGTCGTACGCGTCTGGGCGATCGTGACCGGGCTCGGCGACTCCGAGACGCGCGGGCAGCTGTTGCCCGACGTGCCGCGCCAGGTCGCCGTCGGCGTCACCGCCGACGCCGTGGGCCCCTTCCGCTCCACCCTGCGCGCCCATCCGCCGATCGCCCGCAACCGCCGTCTGTTCCGCGCGGTCTTCCCCTGGCTCCTCCTGGCCACGCTGAGCGCCGCCGGGGCGTGGGCCACAGGAATGATGCTCTGGTGGATCCTGACGGTCCTGGCGTTGCTCCTGGCGGGCGCTGGGGTGTTCCTGGGCCTCGACCGGTACGCCTCCCTGGGGCACGGCTACGACGGCGCCCGGCTGGTGGTCCGGTCGGGCTCGTTGCGCCGCGCCGAGGCGGTGATCGAACGCCGGGCCGTGGTGGGCTGGCGGCTGCGCCAGACCTGGTTCCAGCGACGGGCCGGGGTGCTGACGCTGATCGCGGGGGTCGGAGCGGGCAAGGGCGGCTACGACGCGCTGGACGTCTCGGAGGCTCAGGGGGCGGCGTTCCCCGCCGAGGTGACGCCGGAGTGGCTGGCCCCGTTCATGCGGCCCCACACCGTCCCGCCACAGGACTGAACGCCTTCGGCGAACACCGCGGTACGTCCTTCTCGAACGACCGAGGCCGCGCCCTCCTGTCGAGGTGGGCGCGGCCTGTGGTCGCTTGATCGGGTGCGGGTCAGTCCTGGCGGCGGGCGCCGAACATGATCTCGTCCCACGTCGGCACGGAGGCTCGGCGGCCACGCGAGTTCTTGCGCGCCTGACGCGCGGCCGGAGCGGGCGGCGGAGAGGGCACCGGGACGTCGTCCTTGCCGGGGCCCTTGGCGTCGTCCTTGCCGGGACGCGCGGCCGGGACCGGCGGGGTGCCCTTGGGGGCGCCGGGGCCGGGCTTGGGCCTGGGCGCGGGCGCCTTCTTCTCGGCCACCTCGACCTTCTCCGCCACCTCCTCGGACGCCTCCTCGGGCGCTTGCGGCACGGACGCCTCCGGCACGGCCACGTCCTGGGCGGGCACGTCCTGGGCGGGCACGTCCTCGGTGGGCACGTCCTGGGCGGCGGGCTCCGGTGCCGTCGCCGGGCGCTCCTGCTCGGCGTCCGGGGACTTCGCGGCAGCCGGCTCCGGAGCGGTCGAGGACTCTTGGTCGGTCTCGTCGGCCGGCACGTCCTGCGAGGTGGCGGCTGAGGGCTCGTCGGCCGGTGCGTCCTGGGCGGCAGATGTCTCGGCGGCGGGTGCGTCGGGCATCGCCGTCTCGGTCGGGACAGCCTCGGCCTGAGGGGTGGCGTCCGCCTCGGCGGTCGTGCCGGCTTCCGGGGCGTCCTCGGTGGCTGCCGGGGTTGCCGCGGTCGGCGCGTTTTCGGTGGTCGGCGTGGGTGTGGTGGCCTGCGCCTGCGGTGCGGTTGCCGCGTTCTCCGGCTGGGAGGCTGCGGTCGCCGCGTCCTCCGGCTCGGTGGATTCGGGCGTCTTGGGCGCGGGCTCCGCGGCGGTCGGTGCGCTTGACGTCACGTCCGAGGCGGTCGCCTCGGTGGTGGCGGGCGTGGAGTCGGTGGTGGCCACCGTGGGCGTTTCGGCGGTTGCGGCGGAGGAAGCCTCCGCAGCGGCGTCCGGGACGTCCATCGCACCGGCCGTCGCACCGGCCGTCGAGGCGTCCGACGAGGGCGCGGCGGAGTCGCTTGCCTCAGGCGTGGTGACCTGGGCGTCGCCGGTGTCGGAGGTGGTGGCGGCGTCTTCGGGCGCGGGAGAACCGGTGGTGTCGGTCTCGGGCGTGGCGGAGACGGACGTGGCGTCGGCCTCCGGCGTCGCGGAGAGCTGAGCATCCACGGCCGAGCCCGTCGGCTGGGCCTCCGTGGTGGCCGCGGTCTCCTGCTGCACGTCGGACGTGGCGGAGGGCTCCGGCTGGACGGGCGCCGCGGCGGCGGGCGTCGAGGTGGCGGGTGTCGAGGTGGCGGGCTGGGCCGGGGCCGGGACGGAAGCGTCGGGCTGGACCGTGCCCTCCCCGGCGGCCGTCGGCGAGGACGGCGGCGTCACAGGCCCTTCAGGACCGGCCGACGTCGGCAGGACCTCAGGAGCCGCCGACGTGGCGGCGACCTCGGGAGCGGACACCGCCGCCTGCCGACCAAGAGCCTCCGAAGCGGCAGGCGACTGAGCGCCGGCCTCCGGAGCGGCGGGCGGCTGCGCACCCGGCGACGGACTGACCGATAGTTCCCCATCCAGCGACGGGCCGGCCGGCAGCTGTGTGCCAGGTGCCGGGGTCGCAGGCGGCTGCGGACGGAGGTCCGGGGTGGCAGGCGGCTGCGGACGGAGGTCCGGGGTGGCAGGCGGCTGCGGACGGAGGTCCGAGGCGGCGGGGGGCTGGGTGGATGTCGTGGGTTCGGCGGGTGACGGGTGGGAGGCGAGCGGGCGGGAGGGCGGCGGGGTGGCGGGCGCGTAGATGGAGTCGTCGCGTTCGCCTGAACGGCCCGAGCCGAAGTCGGGCAGCCACGGCGACGTGCCGCCGCGGCGGGAGGAGGCGTCCGGAGAGCGGCCGAAGCCGGTCTCGCGGCCCGCGGTCTCCCCACGCTGGCCCTCAGCGCGCTCCCCACGCTCCCCGCGCTGCCCCTCGGCACGGGACGGGTCCGGGTGGAAGCCCTCGCCCCGGAAGGGGGCGCGGCTGGTCTCGGGCAGGGACGACGAGCCGTCCGACGCGCTCTCCCGCCCCGGGGACGGCCGATCGAACGGCATGTCACGCCCGGAGACGTCGCGCCCCGCGAGGTCACGCCCCGGCAGGTCGGGGCCGCGGCCGTAGCCGCCGGTGTCTGCGGGCCTGGGCGGCGGGGTGTAGCCGACGGCCGGTTCCTCCGGCTCGCGGCGCACGACCGAGGGGAACGGCAGCGGGTCGGAGGCGAGCGGCGGCACCGGCTGCAGCTTGGCCACCCGCGGCGCGAACGGCGTGACCGTGGTGTCCTCCACCACGGCGGGCTCGGGATCGAAGTCGGCCGACGACAGGCGCATGGCCTCGTCGTCGTGCGGGGAGACGTGGCGCTTGCGCGGGTCGAAGAGCCATTCGGCGTGGCGCGTGTGACCGTTCCAGACGTAGCCGAGCTTGACCCGCCACAGCCCGTCGTCGCGCTTGGCCGAATCCCAGTCGATCTCGTCGGTGGGCACGCCGCGCCTGGTCAGCCGCTCGGCCACCAGCTCGCCGAGGGTGGGACCGGGCGCGGTCTCCCCGGGCATGCGGACGGCGACGCGCTGCGCCTGCTGGGCGACGTACTCCCGTTCCTGCAGCACCGGGCCCTCGAACCAGCGGACTCGTTCGACCGGGATCCCGGCGGTCGCGGCGATCTCTTCCGCTGTCTCTCCGGCGCGGATGCGTGCCTGGATCTCCTTGGGGCGCAACGGGCTCTCCACTTCGATCTCGTACTGGCCGAGACGGGAGAAGTTGCCGCGGACGGCAGCACGGAGCCGGTCGTCCACGGGAAGGGTGAAGCGCGTACCTCGCCCGGCAGTAGCCAGCACGAGATAGGTGCCGTCCTCACTCACCGCGACGAGTCGGAGCTCCTGCATGCGAGTCCCTTCGTCAGCGTCGCCATTCTTCCCCCGGACCCTTGAGTCTCTCGCGTGTGCCGGTTGCCTGCCAGCACCGTACCCGGCATGTCCGAACATCGCCTTCCTGGGAAGCCCCGGGGGCGATGTGACGCCGGTCACATTTGTGGATTCCATTTCCTCTAACGCCCGCCGCTGTGCATGAGGAGGTTAGAGCTCCTCGACGGATTCTGGCGAATCGCGGCGCGTGCTGTTGTGCACTTCAGCGAACTTGCACGACCACCACCTCCACCGCGCCGCCGGGCAGCGCCGCCTCCACGACCGGCA
>NZ_JBSFGJ010000265.1:0-13410 GCF_053596515.1 Nonomuraea sp. NPDC001684 | reverse complement strand
TCCCGCGCTTGATGGTCTCCACGTCCTTCTTGGCCTGGACGGCGGCGGCCTGCGGGGTCAGCGAGCCGTCGCCCGCCGCCTCCGGCACCGCGCCGAGCGCCCGGTGGTTCCAGTACGCGGCCAGCCGCCGCCAGTGCTCGGCCTCCTTCCCATCCGCGCCGCACGCCTCGCAGGCCAGCAGGACCGCCAGCTCGTGGGCGGCCCTGGCGTCACCCCTCTCCGCCGACCGCAGCCGGAACATGCCCAGACGTCCCCAATGCAGCGGCACCCGCAGCTCCGTGGGCGAGGGCTGCCAGGACGACTGCTCGCCGGGCGCGGGCTCCAGGACGTCCCCGCCGGTCCGGTCGGCGGCCGGCGACCCGCTCCGGCGTCGCGCGGCCTCCCCCGCCTCGGCCTTGGCGGCCTGCCACAGGGCGCTGAACTCGGCGGTCAGCTCCGCCACGGACTCGATGGGCATGCCGGACTTCACCGCGATCACCTGACACACCTCGACGATGGTCCGCATCAGCAGGAAATCCGGCACTTTCTGCGACCTGCCGTTCAGCAGGTCGGACACGGTCGACTTCGGCAACGGCCGGCGCCATCTGTTTCGTTCGGGCTCTTCGGCCAAAAGGGCGAGCGCGACTTTCTCAATCCGTTTCAGCGACGGGTTTCCGCATTCGATTTCACGCAACCTGTTCAGACGTGTCACGAGCACAGCAAGGTGATCTTCACCTTGACCGACATCCTTCATGAGCCGCCCCGGTTCGGACACCGTTGTCCGGTTTAAGAGTGGAAGTGGCATTTCGAGAAGACGGGCAGGCGCCACCCTCTCGTTGCGTTGAGATAAGCAGCCATAGTGCCATAAGTCGGTCTTGTCGGGGTGCCAGGTGCATCACACACATCCGCCCCATCAGCCCTTCTCGGCCGAATCCATCCGATGTCGTCCGAATACGTCCGAGGCAAGCGCGATCACGGCCGGAACGATCAATTGCGCGGACGCGCCCCCGAGTCCCGCTGGTACTCCTACGTCAAAGAACAAGCCCGTACGGCAAGGGGACACGAATGAGCAAGACAACCCTCATCTGGTCGGCGGTCAGCGGCGCCCTGCTCGCGCTGCTCGTCGGTGTCGTCGCCGGCCTGCTCGCCATCGGGAACGGCAGCACGGTCGCGGGCGCCATCATGGCGGGCGCGACGGCCTCCGGCGGCTTCGCGGCGCTCTGGATCACCGGCACCTCGGCCGTGCACACCTGGCTGAACTCCCAGAAACCCGAGAGTCCTTCACAGGACACCAGCGGCTGACCCCACCCCTCGGCACGTCCCGCAACCACCCCCTCGGCACGTCCGGCAATCGCACCCCCTCACGCCCCGGCACGTCCCACAACCGCACACCCCTGCGCTCCGGCACGTCCCGCAACGCACACCCCCGCACCCGCACCCGCACGGACGGCGAACGCACCGAGGACCGGTCGGAGACCCCGCACCGGTCCCACACCTCCCCCTTGACCGCACCTTTCCCGGACCGTGCCTCCCAGGCCCGCACCTCTCCCGCCCCCGTTCCGGTCCTGCCCGTTCCGGCCCTGGTCGCGGGCGGCGGCGGGTTACGCTGGCGACCGTCCTGAACCCATTTGTCGCGAAGGCAGCACCCGGAGGCGCCCATGGCGATGCCCAGGAAGGGCTCGCGGCTCATCACGGTCGACGGCACCGCCTTCCGCTGGCGGGTCAGCCACAGACCCGCCTTCGGCGACGGCAGTTCCGCGGCCCCGCTCACCTTCGTCGTCGAACGCGACGAGGATCCCGGCCGCGTCCTGCTCGTGTCACTCCCCTGCGCCCGGCCGGACAACTGGCGGGGAGCCCGGACGATCGCGATCCGCCCGCCGCTCGTCGCCGCATGCGTCCGCCGCGCCCTCGAACAGGGCTGGACCCCCGCCCGACCAGGCCCCCGTTTCACCCTCGCCATCACCGAGGACGAACTGACCGAACTCCTGGGCGGCCCACCCGCCTACCTGGTCCCCTTCCTCTGGGGCATGATCCCGGAAGGCGGCACCATCAGGGACCTTCCCCGTGCGAGGCAGATCTGGAGCCGCGAAAGCGCCGGCACCGACCGCACGCCGTAACCCGGCCCCCTCCGGCGGCAAATCCCGGCTGGCCGACCGGGCGGGCGACGGCGACCGCGAGGAACGCTGGCGGGCCCGCCTGACGATGCGCGGCTCGCACAATGTCGTCGCCTTCCTCGACGGCCGCCCGGCCGGGATGGCCAGCGGAGTCCCGATCGAGACTGCGGACAGCGTCGAGCTGGTGTCCATGTGGGTGAGCCCGTCCACCCGCGGCCGGGGAGTCGGGGACCACCTGATCCGCGAGATCGAAAGATGGGCCACGTGGCGAGGGGCCAAGACGCTGCGACTTTCCGTCAAACCCGGAAACGCCCCGGCCATCGCGCTTTACAGGCGTCACGATTTCCGGGACTCCGAAGAACTCCCCGCCCTGGACCCGCACGGATCGCGGGTGATGACGAAACTCCTTCCCGCCCTTCACAATCCTCGATGACGAGCTATGCGCGGCAGCCTCAGCACAAATTCCCGCGGGTCCTCGAAATCCCACTGCTCGCCGATCGCCGGAATCAAAGGGGAGCCGCCGAGAACGCCGCGCCCATGAACAGCCCTCGTCCAACGCTGCGGAATCTGAACCGGTGATTCTCCCGTAGACGTCGTGCGCGACAGAGGCCAGCAGCTCGAAATCCGGCCCCAGCTCATCAAGACGACGCCGCATGCCCCGCGAGCCTTCTTCGAGCCGAAGAAATCCCTCTTGAAATCCAGGTAACGCAACACCTGAGGCAGTTCGATCAGCACGTCGGGACAGTCAGCGACCCTCTCGAACGATTTTCGTCTCCACCCTCTAGTGAGCCGCCCCGCCCTGCTCCCGGCGTACCATCTCCGCGATCCACACCGGCGCGAACGGCGACGTGCACCCCGGGGACGTCGGATAGTCCTTGAGCACCTCCAGCCGCTCACCGATGCCGATCGCACGGGCGCGGTGCTCGGCGTGCTCGATCCCGATGTGAGCCAGGCAGTTGTTCATCTCCCACTGCAGACGGTCAGGGGCGTCCTTCATCTCCGCCTCGATGACGTCGAGCAGCCCCACCAGGTCGAGCCCCTCGGGCTTCTTCGCCACGCGCTCGACGGTCAACGCCCACCCGGCGCTCGCGACCAGCGGATCGGGATCGGCCGACCAGGCCACCCGCAGCTCTTCGGCGTACCGACTCTTCTTCACCACGTAGTTCACGAGCCAGTCGCGCACCTTGGGCGTACGCGCCTGGCGCACCATCGCGTCCAGTTCGTCCCGCTCGTACGCCTTCGGACGGCAGACCAGCGTCGCCAGCAACCTCGCCGCGGTGTCACCCGTCTCCCAGAGCTCGCGCGCGAGTTCCTGCTGCGTCTTCAGCCGCTTGGCGAGGGCGCGCAGCTTGCCGAGGTTCACGCCGTGATCGTCGCCGTGTCTCTCGTTCACCTCGCGCGCCTTGGGATCCTCCAGCGCGGCCAGCTCGGCCATCACCTCGGTCAACGTCACCCCGGCCACCTCCTCAGAAGCAGCTCCAGCCTAAACGCGTCGTGACGTACCTTGGTGTGTCTCCGTGACCGGACGGACAGAGGCTGCATGGAACAGCACCAGGCTTCGAGGTGGGACGGCGTCACTCTGCGCTCGACCTACAAGGACCAGCTGCTCGAAGAACGCGACGAACTGGCCGACGCCGCACGCGACGGCGCCTGGTCCACAGTCTTCGAGCTGCTCGAAGAGCATCCCGAGTGGATCAACGGCGGCAGAGTCGGCGGCACCAGCGGATACGCCCCACTCCACCAGGCCGCCTGGCACGGCGCCGACGTCGGCGTCGTGCACCGGCTGATCTCCCGCGGCGCCTGGCGCACGCTCCGTACGGCTCAAGGAGAACGGGCGATCGACATCGCCACCCGCCGGGGACACCACGCCCTCCTGGCGCCACTCACCCCGGTCATCCACCACCACCTGCCGGCCGGAACTTTGAGGTCGATCCAGCACCACTTCCACGCGCTGATCCACGAACGCGCCGACGACCTGGTCACCGAGCACCAGCTACGCCTTCCCGACCTGGAACCGCTGACCGAGCAACGTCACCCGGCCTGCTGGTTCGCCGTCCCCGGCATGTACGGCGGCTTCAGCTACCGGCTGGAGCGAACCCGGCTGACCGTGGAAAGCTGGTGCCGCGTCGTCGGCGGATCGGGCCAACGCCACATCATCGACGAACACGGCCCCCGCCTCGTCGCCGAAGGCTTCGTCTGACCAACACGAAATCGCCACAGCTCACGGCGATCCCGCAAAGAGACTCCTCAGTCAAAGCCGGCGATCCACTCACCGATGAACTCCGACGCCTCCTCGGCTGAGACGACATCACCCCTGAAGGCGGGCCCAAGGCTGTCGACAAGCAATTCCGGCGATACAGGTTCCCCGGCGACGACCAGATAGCACGAAAGGCCCTCACTCATTTGACGTGACATCGAGGAGACGAACGCATCGCGACGGTACCTGTTGCACGGCAACAGCAGATTCCGCCGCTCCAGCTCTGTTCTCAGCTGCCGCAAGGCGTCTTCGAAGTCGACCGACGAGAGAACCCTGGTCGGCGAAACGCCTGCGCGATCCAGCCGCAGCTCGTACGTCTCACCGTCGGTCCACGTCGTCACCTGGCAGCGCGAAAGAGATTCGTCCACCAGGTCGACCAGTTCGAGCTCGTGCATGCTCACCTCGGCACGTTCGAAGCAGAGTCGTCCGGCGATCCCCACGGCCTCCCCGCGAAAACCCGGGACCGCCTCCGCGGTCTCGGGTTCTGCAGGTCGGACGCCTACTTGAGGAGCTGGCGGGCCATCACCATTCTCTGAATCTGGTTGGTGCCCTCGTAGATCTGGGTGATCTCCGATGCCCTGCGCAGCCACCAGCGAAAATCTGTCGATCAGAAGCCTGACCAGGGGTTACTGTTGCGACTGGCTCTCGTCGTTTCTCACTGTTCTTGACCCTCCCACGGAACAGCGACGGAACAGAGCAGGAGGTCTCTCATGGCGATCCCGAAGAAGGGCTCGCGGCTCATCACCGTTGATGGCACCGCCTTCCGCTGGCGCGTCCGCCGTAAGCCCACGTACTGCCAGGGGAACAGCTGGGGCCCGATGACGTTCGCAGTGGAACTGGCCAGCGCGTCGGGCCGCGTCCTTCTGGTGTCGTTTCCCTGCTCACGCCCGGACGCCTGGTGGGGAGAACGGACGATGGCCATACGGCCGGCGCTCGTGACGGCGACCATACGCATGGCGCTCAACCACGGCTGGGATCCGCAACAAGCAGGCAACGCCTACGAGCTTGCCCTCACTGATGAGGACCTGACCGAGCTGATGAACGGCCAGCAGCCTGGTTACGACGTCCCCTTCATGCGGAGATAGCTTCCTCGGGCGGCCAACACGATCGTCCGCTTTTCAGGTGTAGCAATCACCGCGGTCTCCAGCTCCTACCAGGAGCCAGCCAGTCGTTCGCAGTGCTCGTCGTGTGAAGTTGGCGGCCGACGTTGCCGTCAGCGTTGCCGTCACAGATACCGCCATGCCCAGTGCCGAGGCCCGACGAAGGAGGGCCATGGCGGCGATCGCCCCAGCCCATGAGAGGGATACCGTAGTCCGCGATCGTTACGGCCTCAGCCCCGCTCCAACGGGGGCTTCCGAACTCGCCGCGCCATGACGACAAGATCATGACACCATGCGCCAACCTGTCATGCACGGATGGCGCGATAAGGAGGCTACAGGGCACGACGGCAACGACCGCACCGGCCCTTCAACCGGAGGACCCACCTCACGGCGGCGACCGCCGTACGGCATGTCGATGCGGAGGCGGGCACGCCCAGCCAGGGGATCGGATGGTTTCACCTGGAGACGGTAGGCGACGCCGACGTCGCCGGCGGCCTCGACCTTGCGGGTCTCGGGTCACTTGACCCGGCTTGTGCTCATCGTGGGCCTCCTCGCCTCAGCGACCGCGACCAGCTCAGGCGCGGTGGGACGAAGCGCAAGAGACTCAGGCGAGCAAAGAGCAAGCACGCCGTATCAGCGGGTCGCGGGGATCCAAGGCGAAGCGCGCAGGCAGCCGGCCCCTACGCCTGAGAGGCGGCCCAAAGAATATCATTCGGAGTAGATTCCATACCTGGACCCTAGAACGATCGGGCCAGTGAACCAGAAGCCGCAGGAATCGGCCGAACGTGACCTGTCGAGCCTGCATGCTGCTCCAGACGTGCCGAATGCATACAAGTCCAGCGCTAATGTTGCCCGCCTGCATGCGAGCATGATCGTCGAAACGCCATTCCCGGCCAGGTCCTCGCCGCTCCACCAGTGGATCAGTTGACCGACCGCCCTGCAACGAGGCGGTCATCATTGATCGGCCTATCGTTCTTGATCCTTTGAGGACACTACTCAGCGCCCACTCCTGCTCACCTGCGCCATCAGGGCTTGACCAGGCGATGCTGCCCCCTGGAACTGGTTGCAGTAGTCCTAACGAATTGACGCTTATCGCCCTCGTTCCTATGCTGAGTGAAATTCGGAGATCGTGGAGAGGTTTCGGTCGTGCGCATATTGTCGTTAAAGCCTGGACATGACGGCGCGGTCGCATATATTCGAGACGGCGCCCTCGAGTTCTCGATCGAGGCCGAGAAAGATTCTTTCCCACGTTATGCATCGACGACCCCCTCCCTCTTCATGCAGGCGTTGAAGTTGCTTGACAATATCCCTGACGTCATCTGTCTGAGCGGGTGGGTCAAGGGCTTCCACTCTACTGAAAGGCCTGTAGGAGCTGGCTACTATGGATGTGACGAGATGGCCGTCGATATCGAAGAAGCGAATATCTTAGGACGGTCGGTCCCTGTCTTCTCCTCCTCGCACGAGCGATCTCATCTGCTGTCAGCCTACGGAATGTCACCCTTTACTCAAGGCCACCCATGCTATGCCCTTGTATGGGAAGGGAATATTGGTAGCTTCTATGAGATAACATCTGATGTAAAAGTTGCCCGCATAGGCAGGGTCTTGGAGGATCCCGGCAACAAATATCAGTTTATATATTCACTTGCCGATCCCACAAGCCGGGACGAACATGGCGGCTTCCGCTTCGAGAATGCAGGCGAGCTAATGGCGCTGACTGCATTCGCTGAAGACGGCCCAGCTAATAGGGAAGAGCGAGACATAATAGACTTTGTACTATCCCGCAAATCCATACTACTGACCACCCCTAAGTCCGAATTGCGCTGGTCATGCTTCCACGACATTGGAGTTGAGAATCAGCGATTTAAGAATCTATCGCGTAAGCTTTCGCAAGAAATTTACTTCACATTTGAGCGCTTCGCGCGCCAGCACTTGGATCGCGGCTATCCCCTATTGATATCCGGTGGATGTGGCCTCAATTGCTCATGGAACACACAGTGGCGCAACTGTGGGCTATTCTCTGAAATCTTCGTCCCGCCCTGCACTAATGACACCGGCTCGGCTATCGGCACTGCCGTGGACGCGATGTTTCACTTTTTCGGCCAGGCAAAGATTCAGTGGAACGTTTACGCGGGAAGCGACTTTATCGATGACGTCAAACCTCATAATGCGTATGCGCAGTCGCAGCTCGATTACCACAAAGTGGCAGATCTCTTGGCAAGAGGAAAGGTCATGGGATGGGTGCAGGGCCGCTACGAGCTTGGTCCGCGCGCGCTCGGAAACCGTTCAATTCTTGCCGCACCCTTTAGCGCTGATACACGAGACCGTCTCAACGCCATTAAACAGAGGGAGCCATATCGGCCGATCGCGCCCATCTGTCGGGAGGAAGATGTAAGCCGGCACTTTAACTGGTCGGGAGAGAGCCCATACATGCTCTACTTCCAAACTGTCAGAGATAAGCGATTGGTCGCAGTGACACATGCTGACGGTAGCGCACGGGTTCAGACAGTCAGGAGGCAGCAGAATCCACCGATCTACGATCTACTCACAGCATTCGAGCGGAGATGCGGGGTCGCAGTCTTATGCAACACATCGCTCAACTTCAAAGGGCGTGGCTTCATTAATCGCATGAGTGACTTAGTCGAATATGCCGATGATAGAGGGCTCGATGGGTTTGTTGTAGGCGATCAACTTTACTCCCGGAGAGGCTGAAATCTACTATGCATAACAAGATTCAAGACTTGGATTGGATCCGGCGCTCCGATCTGGAACACCTTCGTGACGGCAGCGTCAGCATCTTACGAATTAGGAACTTCACGTCCCCACATGTGGCGCAGTATGTCGCCGGGAAACTATACAGTCACTGGTCACGATCGGCGTACCGCAATACCCCAGAATTGATCCGCGTAGGTGAAAGCCACTATGAGACGCATAACACAGACGGTCGGACTGACGACGAAGCGCTAGAGAAATATCTGACCTCGGCCGAACGACTGATGGAGGAAATCAGGAGTGCCTGCCATCCTTATCTTTCGCCATTCGATCAACTGTGGCGCATGCTTGATCGCGAGGTTGGCATACAGCTGTCGACGATCAACGGTCGAAATATGTTCGCCGGCATTGTCCGCATCTTCCCAGAGGGTTCGCAACTGCTGCCACACAACGATATCTTCGAAAGAGACGCGCCCGGACTCGAGCTCGCGCGTCGCATCGAGGCGCAGTTCGCAGCGAATCTTTACCTCGAAGCCCCGGACGTCGGCGGGCTTCTCCAGATGTGGGACTGGCGTCCGAGGGCTGATGAGCTCAACGAATTGCGGGCCCTGGACAGTGAATATGGAGTAGATCGGGCCAAGCTGCCTCCTCCCGACTTGGAGGTCAAATGCGCGGCCGGTGATCTAGTTCTGATAGACGCCACCAAGCTGCATGCGGTGAGCCGTCAAGAGAAGGGGCGCCGCATGGGTATATCTTGCTTTTTAGGGTACCAGTCGGGAAAGCCGCTGATATGTTGGAGCTAGCCCCAACACGGGTAGTTGCAACGATGACTATCTCGCTCGAAGGATTCCCGAATGAGGCGTACGCTGATTGGTGACACCCTCCGTCGTCGCCGCTTGAACGCGGGACTCTCTCAGCGCGAACTGGCTGCTCGCATCAGGTTTCACGAAAGCGTGATCACATCCGTGGAACGGGGCGAACGGGCGCCGACGCAGCAATACCTCGATAGATTCTGTGAGGCACTCGGCCTGCTGCCGCATGAGGCCGTTGAGTTGTGGCAGATTTACCAGGAAGAGCCACGAACCAAAGAGCGAGACGTTCGTACGCATAGTGTTGACTGCCCCTATCGAGGATTATTCGCATTTCGAGAACGGGATGCGCATCTTTACTTTGGCAGGGAAGCAGTTGTGAGAAGACTGCGAAAAAAGCTTGAGTTCGCATCCATTATTGGAGTCGTGGGTGCGTCGGGCAGCGGCAAGTCGTCGGTTGTTTTCGCTGGGCTCATCCCGAAACTGAAAGCAGAGAGGCCATGGATTGTACTTGAATTCCGTCCTGGCCCCCGCCCCTTCGCTGCCCTGGGTAACGCTTTAATGGATGTGCTTTCTCCCGGCATGGAGGAAATCGCACGACCTCATGCTGTGAACGAACTGATAGTGACGCTAAGAGAAGGCAGTCTGTTCGCTGCTGTTGACCAACTCGTACGGCAACGCAAGCAGCCGCTTCTCATTTTTGCAGATCAGTTCGAGGAGCTTTATACTCATAGCTCCGACTACGAGGAAGTCCGAACATTTGTCTCTGCTTTGATCGATGTTTCTACCAGCCACCGAGGCTCAACCACTCCTGTCAAGGTCGTGCTTACCTTGCGCGGAGATTTCTATGAGCGCGTTGTGGCGTCCCGGCAGCTCTCCGACGCCTTGCAGGATGGCATCGTTCACCTACCGCCAATGGACCGAGCTGAGCTTCGCCGTGCGATTGTTGAACCTGCGGCAGTTCGCGGAACTCATCTAGAAGATGGGTTAGTCGATCGCATCCTCGACGATGTGAGTGATGAGCCTGGGAAGCTCCCACTCCTAGAGTTCTCCTTGATGCTCTTGTGGGAGCAGCAGGAGGGAGGCTTTCTCACTCATGCAGCGTACGAGCGGATTGGAGAGCTCGCAGGGGCGATCGCCCGTAGGGCAGAAGACGTCTACGCCTCGTTCGCACCAGAACAGCAGGACACCGTCCGACAGCTTCTAACCAGACTTGTACGTGTGGCGCCCCCTGAGGAGGACTCGACCGACACTCGCCGTCGGGCACTGATGGCAGAGGTGGCAGGCCTTCCTCGGGTGGCCCGCGTCATCGCGGGCCTCACTGACGCACGGCTCCTGGTCACGGACGCCAGTCCTTCAGGTGAGCAGACTGTGGAAGTCGCCCACGAGGCGGTGATTCGCAATTGGAGCCGGCTCCGGACCTGGTTGGTCGAGGATCGTCAATTCTTGCTCTGGCAACAGAGGACCAGGCAGTGGCTACATGAATGGATACACTCGGACCGAGAAGATGGTGCACTGCTACGCGGCCGCATATTGAGCGAGGCGGAAAGCTGGCTCGCGAGCAAAGGGCGCGAACACATAGCGCCCGATTTGCTGGACTATGTTGACCATAGTTGCCATGCGCGAGATCGGGATAGAGGAAAGGCGGCGATGTCGAGAGCAGCATTCTTATTGAGCGCCCGACCAGACGAAGTTCTGTCGATTATAGAATCGCTACAACCCCATTTCGCCCTAATTGAGAGTCGATTGGAGACTCTGCTGGCTGAAGCGGCGGAGGGAGAGCGTTGGCGAGTTCTCCTTGCCTTGGCATCTGGCGACCCCAGCAAAGCGACTCTATTAATCTCGGAGTTCTGCAACGTGATCCCGCACGAGCTGGTTATAATTCGGAATGCCTTGGCGGCGCACAAAGAGATAATTCTAGAGCGCTTGTGGGAGAAAACAGATCCCGCCGCTGCACATTCGCAAGAGCGTTTTCGATCAGCTATTCTGTTGGCGGACTTCGCTCCCTATGATCGGCGATGGGCCAACATTGCTAGTGACGTCGCGAAGACATTAGCTCATGAGAACCAGTTGCACCTCCGTGAATGGGTCAGTGCCCTACGACCGGTTAGGGATATGCTTCTCGATCCTCTTCAATGGCATTTTCTCAACGAACCCAGGGAGGGTGTACGAGAATCCGCCGCCGTCCTCCTGATCGAACTTGCATATGATCGTCCGTCTTTCCTTGCCCGCCTTGCCAGCGAATCGCTGCCCCAGAACTATGAGCAATTCTTCGTTAGACTTGGTCAGTCGAGTCGAAGCCTGGAGATAGCACAGGGCGCCTTACAATCTATTGCGGCAGAGAGACCTCGGCAGGGGCTTTTGGAGACCGAACGGGTGCGCGTGGGAAAGCGACGTGCGGTAGCCGCTTGCACCTTGCTACGCATGGGAGTCACAACAGGTGTGCAAGACATACTCGCCGACAGCGAAGATCCTGAAGCACTCACACAATTCATTCACCAGGTCAAGCAGCGGGGGCTTCCAGCAGAGTCACTAATTCATTTCCTTCCAGAGGCGGACACAGCAGCATGTCGTTACGGACTTCTGCTCGCTCTTGGCGGATATCCGATTGACCAGGTCCCTAGTAACATGCTTGCCGGCATTCTGGACTCCGTGACGACCTGGTACGAGCAGGATCCAGACTCAGGCGTGCATTCAGCTTGTTTTTGGCTTCTCCAGAAATGGGAGATGTCGTCGAGGTTAGGCGAAGTCGACCGAGTGGCGAAACCATACGATCCGGCTTCCCACCGGAACTGGTTCACTATTCGAGCGGCAGAATCTCTTTTAACGTTTGTGAAATATGAGCCAGGTGTCTTCCTCATGGGCTCTCCCGAGACGGAGTTAGAGCGCAGCTCTTATGAATCGCCTCAGCATGAAGTTCATCTTACGCGACCATTCGCCGTCTGCACTAGAGAAGTCACGCGTGGCGAGTTCGAGACATTTATGATGGAAACCGGCATTAAAGGACTGCCGAACATTGATGAATGGAGCCCCTTGCGGTCCGAACCCGTCGTGGCTCCCACGTGGTATGAGTCAGTGCACTTCTCTCATTGGCTTACAGAGAAGGTCGGCTTCCCCGAGAGGGAGCAGTGCTATAAGGACGCAGCCGCCTTGGACGGAAGTTATATTAACGGCCTGGGAGCTTTCGATCTCTCCGTAGCGGGCTTTCGGCTTCCTACGGAGGCGGAGTGGGAGTACGCCTGCCGCTCCGGGACGGTCTCGCCTTATAGCTTTGGCAGCGATCGCTTATTGCTCGACCAATATGGCTGGTCTGGGGCCAATAGCTCGCTGAAGACGCATGCCAGTGGCACGCTGCTTCCTAACCGAAGAGGCCTGTTCAACATTCACTGCAACTGCTGGGAATGGTGCCTTGATTGGTATGGGCCATATCCCGGATATCGTGTTGTCGACCCAATTGGAGAGAGATGGGGAGATAGGCGAGTTTTGCGGGGCGGGTGCTGGAATCTAGGTGCTCGATACGGGCGATCTGCATGCCGTAATGCGCATTTGCCTACTAACAGAAATTACTATATCGGAATGCGCCTTGTATGCACACTTCCCTTGGAGTTGGCATGACCCGTACGAGTGGTTCTCCGCATCAAAGCCGTCGCCAGAAATCAGTGTCGCCATTAGGAATCGGAGTCGCCGTAATTACCGTTGGCCTCATGATAATGATCATAGGGCAAATCATGACTCATGGCTGGACTTTTGTAGGCTTGGTGAATGATCTCTATGCAAATCTCGGGTCCGAACTCGTGGGCATCGCAGTAGTCATCCTCGTAGTGGAGCGTCTTGGGCGACGGCACGATGAAACTAGGCTCCGCCGACAGCTGATCCGTGAGATGAGCAGCTCCGACAATGGTCTCGTAGCACGATCTGTCCTCGAATTAGAGGGACAGGGATGGCTATATGACGGCACCTTGGAAGGGGCGTCGTTGAGCGGCAGCAACCTTCAAGGTATTTGTCTGGAGCGTGTCCGCCTGTCTATGGCCGATTTAGCTGGAGCGAACTTGCAGCATGTAGATTTGTCCCGCGCAGTGCTTGTCAGCTGCAACTTCTCCGGGAGTCTACTTAATCGGGCAAATCTTGAAATGTCTGATATGAGCGCGTGTATTTTGCAGGACGCACAGCTGCAGAGAGCAGACATGGCATACGCAAAGCTATGTGGAGCTAATCTCGCCGGCGCGCTGTTGTCTGAAGCGGACCTGACCGGAGCTGATATGACAGGAGCGAACTTGATCGGTGCAAATCTCGTGAATGCCACGCTGGACAAGGCGATTCTTGCCGATGTCCGCCATGATGATACAACCCTATGGCCAGAAGATCACAGGTTGCCCGACTAGGATCGGGAGGAAAGTAGTATCGATATTCAAGAGAGCAGGGAGGTTCGATGCAATTTTTGC